>NZ_JBNNOR010000013.1:0-123582 GCF_050274955.1 Peribacillus sp. NPDC006672 | reverse complement strand
TACCTTGATTATAAAACAAAAAAAGGTAGATTTCCTCAGAATAAACTGAGAAAATCTACCTCTATTGGCCCGAAGGGACTTTTTCAGTGCCCTCCTACCCAGTGGCCTTTTTCACTTCATTCATTTTGGGAGAGTAAGTTGCCAGGAAACACCGAACTTATCAGATATCCATCCGAACTTCTTACTGAAGGAATAGTCGGCTAATGGCATCAGCACTTCTCCACCATCAGTTAAACTCGCATAAATCCTGTCAATTTCCTCTTCCGTATCACATGTAAGGAATATTGAAAACGAAGGTGTGAACGTAAATTGATGCTTAATATTGCTATCGATGCACATAAACTCCTGATCCTTCAAGGTAAAGGCAGCTTGCATGATACTTCCCTCTGCACCTGCTTCATTTGCTCCATACCGAATCATGCTGATTATTTTCGATCCTTCAATTAAAGATGTGTAATAATTCATGGCTTCTTCTGCATTATTTTCTTGGAACATCAAGAAAGGTGTGACCTTTTTCATTCATCATCAAACTCCTTTTTCATCATTAGTTTTTCCAGTTACCGAGTTTATGGGGCCCACCAGTTACCAGAAACAACAATCATTGTCTGTAATTTTATCGTATTGGCAAAATAGTCATCATCTTCTTGTTCCTGTATCGTCCTTTTCCACAATCGGTTGATCCATTGCTGATTGGAGGGGTCAACCATGGCACTGACCATGAATGGAGCAACAAAGCTTGTACTATTTCCTTCTTCTAAGACTTTTCCGTTTAGAGTATAGCCGGATTGGATATTTTCAGGGTTCCCATCCGATTCCTCCTTAATCCATTCATTCATCTTCTTTAATTGCGGCAGCGCTCTTTCATCACCAGTCAGTAAGTAATCGAGCGTATAGCGCCAAGGGGTCCTGCTGCTGTTCCAGCTATAATTGCCGTCATTCTCCCCTTCTAAAAAGTCAGCTTGTGCCGGCTGGTACCCTCCCTTGGATTGTACAATGAAGTCCGGCATTAGGCCTGTATTGCCGCTTTTTTCCTTATAAATGGAATGAATGATCTCATAAGCCTTATCCGTTACACCTTTCCATTCATGATTCCCAGTTGCCGCCTCAAAGGACTTCAAATGATTGAGAAGAAAGTCCGATGAACGAGTCGCTTGTCCGTATACATCATCTTCATCTTCCGCCCAGTCCCCTAGTTTAATCAGGGACTGCGACCGATTTATCTCATTCGACATGATTGCATCGATGATGTCCTTTGCTCTGGCAAGATAGTCGATTTCCCCTTCACTTCCCCATTGGCGATCAGCCAATAATAACGAATAAGCGATATCCATATCGCCATCAGTTGCTGAATCGGCATCTCCTGGCGTATTTATGATTTTGCCCGATTTATCCTTTACTTGCTGCCACGCCATTAATGAAGAATCATTATCACTTGCATGCGCTTTATAAAAACGATAAAGCCCATCGAAGTACTGCTTGTCCTTGCTTCCTGCCATGATTGCCGTTATCATCATTCCATAACCGTGCGCTTCAGAAACGGTCACTGCATTCTTAGGTTCTGCATATCCTTTATCATTGTAAAAAATATAATATTCATCCTTTTTATCAGCAGGCTGCCTAAGATATTCATCTTTCCAAACATTGTAAAAATCCGCTACAGCATCATCCATCTCCTCTTGTGATAGATTGTCAGGTTTTATCGTTCCTGATTGATAGACTGTATGCTGTGGAAAGGGCTTTTTACTGTCCAGCTCTTTCTTTGTGGTTTGAGATTCTAATGCAATCCAGGCGATGATTCCAAAAACGATCACGCCTAGAGCTATTAATAAGCTTGCTCTTTTTTTCATGGCTGGCTCCTTAGATTATGGTGATATTTTCACTTAAATTTGCATGAAACATAAACATTTTCATGTAATTCTTTTCCTGCACTACGAATGATTCAATAGCAAAGTTCCATTAAAAGATCCTGCCCACTTTTGCTTCCGTTCCCTTCCATATTCTCTTTATATTTTCCCTATGCAAAATGATGACGAATAAGCAAATGAATGAAGAGAGTGCAGTGATGAGCCTGCCTTCAAATAATAGGCTGTAAATCAATATGGAAATGCTCCCCAAAATTGAACTGAGAGATACATATTTTGAGGTCATCAAACTAATGAGAAAAACGATGCAAGCACATAATGTCCCTAATGGAGCTAAAAATAAAAACACTCCCGTTGATGTTGCCACGGCCTTGCCCCCTTTAAATCCCGCAAAAACAGGAAAGGCATGCCCAATTATGGCAAGTAAGCCGCATAGTATTGGGGAAACGTTTGAATGCAGCATCATAGGGAGTAAGCATGCAATCGAACCTTTCAATAAATCAGCAATGGCGACTACCGTCCCCGCTTTTTTGCCCAATACCCTAAAACTATTGGTTGCGCCGAGATTCCCGCTCCCATATCCACGAATATCGGTACCATAGAACAATTTGCCGATAACCAGAGCAAATGGGATGGAACCTATTAAGTAACTTGATAGGAGAATGATCATGTTGAGCATAAATTACCTTCTTCTTGGAATCATTGATTATATCTCAAGGATCCTAGGATTCTTTTATAACGCCTTTTGAAGCCTCACTCTTTTACAATCCCGATAACAAAACCATCATATCCTTTCATACCAACAGTTTGCAGGACGGTCGAATCGATTCGCGGTTCTTCAGATAGCCTATCTATGAATGTCCGTACACCCATCACACTCGGGTCTTTGCTATCCTGATCGATCACTTTTCCATCACGGATGACATTATCGACCACGATGACGGTCCCAGGCCGTGAAAGTTCCAATGCCCATTTAAGATACTCGGGATTATTAGGTTTATCAGCATCAATAAAAATTAAGTCGAAGCCGGATAACCCTTTTTCTTTAAGGGTCGGCAAGGTTTTGAGCGCCGCCCCGACCATTATATGGATTTTATCGGCCAATCCTGCATTTTTGATATTGGCTTCCGCCACTTTTGCATGCTTAGCCTCGTATTCAAGCGTTATCAACCGTCCATCATCCGGCAAAGCACGCGCGAGCCAAACACTGCTATAACCTCCAAGCGTCCCTATTTCCAATATGTTTTTCGCTCCACTGATTTTTGCTAGTAAATGAAGGAATTTCCCTTGGTTTGGAGATACATCAATGGCAGGCAGCCCTGCTTCTGCATTCGCTTTCAAGATCGAATTCATGATCGGATCTTCCGTATGAAGTTTATTACTAAAATATAAATCTACATCATTCCAAATTCCGGACATCTCAATCTTCCCCCTTGGTCATTTTCATCTTTTTCAATTCCATGAATCCTTCGCCATCCAATGATATATCTATTTGCTGATCAATGACTCACGAAAGCGGAAAGATCTCTATCCGAAAAGAACCAGCGCCGTTCCCTTGAACCTAAAAGTAAAAGCACTCCTGCTTCATGCTCCCCCATGAAATTCAATCCATCTTCTCTTCTGGCTCACCACCACCTAACAAATATTGTAAACAAATACAGTATTTAAGCAAATATTCCGTACTCTTCATTTACATGGCTATGTTAAATAATATTGTTGAAATTAAAAACAAAAGGACTCACATTATCAATAATACTAAATATCAACTGATCACTTTATATTCTTTTGGTAAATTCCCTTCATGTATCCATCTTTCCACCATATGATTAAAGACTTCAGGCATTGCCAAAGAAGCTCCATGCCCAATTTCAGGTATAATCACGCCTGTACAATTTGAGTTAGTTTCGACAATATCTTTTGCAGATTTTTTCATAACAGCTTTTTCTCTTTCACCCACAGTAACCAATATCTTTCCATTTGCTTCTCTAAAATCTTTGGGTATTTCAAACGACATGTTTTCTTCTAATACTCTAACAAGAGTGTCCGGTTTCATTTGACAAATTTCTTCATAATATTTTTCAAAGCAGTCTTCACTTACATGTAATGTTTTTGCTTGCAGTTTGGAAAACCACCTATTTTTAATTAGTGGAAATGATATTCTAATAGCAGGTTGAATCAATTTTTTAGCGTATGAAATCGGTCTGACCAAAGCACTATTTATTATTGCAAAATCAATTAAATCTGGTTTCATACTTAACATTTGAATAAGTACTTGAGAACCTAAAGAAAACCCAATTAGGATTACTTTCTTTCCACTTGCTTTTTCTTCGATTAATTTAATTACTTCTTCTGCACTGCCTTTTATAGAAAAATTAATTTCATAATTGCTTAGTCCATGTTCAGGTAAGTCTGGAACTATGCAATGATAATGAGTGAAGTATTCAATTTGATTGTCCCACATCCAACTACTCACTCCGCCACCATGTAAAAATAGCATCAGAGAAGCACTTTTATCACCGTATTCTTGATAATGTAAAGCCAAATGTTTCACCCCTCCTTTTTGTAAATTTTATTTTATTAGTAAGTGTTTATTAATCTATTCTTCATAAAACTTTCAAGGTTAGCACTACTAAACTTGATACGTTCTCAATATGTAATAAGTTTCATTAATTGGAAATAAATAATCCCATTCAAAAAAAGGCCACCAAATTGGTGGTCCCCCGTTTAAATATAGGAAGAGCAGTACATCTGCCCTACGCTCTTTTCGAAAAATCCCGATGGATTTCGTCATTCCTGGCAATGCATGCTTTCTAGCATAATATGCGATAACTCATTTTTCATTTTAAAAAGGTTCACTCTTTAATTTTCAGTCCAAGCATAGCTGCAAAGCCTATTGCTTGGTCCGGGGAAACTTCGCATCCATTTAAATCCTCCAGGGATACGGTAAGCCTTTGAAATGTAGAACTGCTAATATCAATTCCTTTTAGCGGTGTCCGGGAAAAGTTCACTTCATTTAATTTACATGTATCGAACATCACTTTCTTGAATTTACAATCATAATAATCAGCACTTTCCAATGAGCAATGATCGAACTTCACTTGTTTTAGTGCAGCATAACCAAAAGCACTTAAATTACAATTGCAATTCTCAAAGGAGACATTCCCTAAATTGGCATCAGACAGATTAATGCCTAATAGTTTGGACTCTTTGAACTCCACCCGATGAATCGAGCCACCCATGAAATCGGCATTCGTCAGATCGCAATGGTCAAAAACGACATCCGTCAGCTCAATATTCCTGAATGATACATCGCTGAATATCACATGTTTAAAAACAACTTGTGATAATACGATTTGGTCCATCTTTTCTCTATCAATCGTGCAATTGGTTATGATACAGGTATCCAGATATGGCTCATCTTTATAATATATTTCCTGAAAGTTCGCTTGAGTTAAGTCATGGGGGATCTTCGGCTGTTCAATTTTGATTTTGCCTGACATATTATCACCTTTTCACTTTATTCTTAAATTCATTAAAGACCATTGAGGGCATTGGCTAAAAGTCCAGCAACATGTTAACAGGATTCTTCAAGTAATCACGTTGCTTTGCTACAAACAAATCTGAATGAAGTTTGCCATGTGGCATCCCCTGTCCGAATTTCAAAAGCCTGTTTAAAAGCATAACAGCTTTTCTGAAATGTGCGGGCATTAATTTTTTTTAGAAATAACATCGCTTGAATGTTGATCATTTTGTGTCACCTAACAGGCTTTCCATATTGCCCAAATAAAAAAGCTGCTCCGTATGGCAGCTTCGCAAAAAAACATGAAGTGAATTTAAAAGTCGGTCTTGATTTCTTTAGGCACCCGGAAATAATATAGAGCGGCACCCATTATGGCCATCATCCCGCTTATCAGAAAGACAGCTTGAAAGATATTACCTCCCACAGTTGGGGAGTTGGATACAATACCACTCGAAATCAGAAAAAGGACGCCAAATCCAGCCAAAAATAGCGCTATTTTTTTACTGCTTCTTTTGAATAGGGCATAACCCGTAAGTATGATTAAGTACGAAGACATTAGGACCATCAACACCGGAAATAACGGTTTGAATTTTGCTGCATACACGAAATAGTCCAAATTTGAAATATCTTTTTCATCCATCACTTGATCATTCAACATCTGTGAAAAGTGAGTTGAATATTTCCATTCCGAATGGTCATCCAGAATTTCGCTGCCTTCGTACCAAGTACAAAATGAAAAAAGTAAAAGGAAAAATGCAGCGATTATTAATTGGATAAAGTATTTCATTAACAATATCACCACCTATAGACAATCGACCTATATTATACCAATAAATATTGGAAATTAATATATAACTACCAGCTTCCTTATAATACGTGGAGAAGATCTCCTCCTTTCAGGAGCATGGAGTACTAAACGGTGCTGAGGAAGAGGAAACAAAAATAGATGCCCTTGGCAATGGAGTCTAAGGGCTTGGTGCAGCTTTTGAAGCAGTGGGATTCATCCTATAGGGTTCTTGGGAATACAGGAAATGGCTTCATTTCTTTAGGCTTCTATTTAGCAGCGATCGGTAATATTTATGTTAACGAAAAAAGTGTAATTGGAGAACAGATTTTATTGGTCGGTAGCTGGATTCAATTTATTGGCGCAATTATATTAATTCATGCCATTCCCCTTGAGCTTGAACACATTGAACAAGAGAAACACGAGGAAAATCCGAAAAATAGAAACGGCAATTCTTATAATAATTATTAATATCTGCTTAAGGTCTAGCTAATGCTAAAGATGGATCTCGTTAGCTTTTATTTATCATTAGTGCGGTTGCTTAGCCACTTTCCTTCAACGAAAATACAAATACTTAAGGTGCCACCAATTCAACTTTAATCCTATCCGGGTCTTCGAAAAATAAAGCATAATGTTCCTTCCCACCGGCGAATGGGTGCTTGTCGGCATAGAGGATGGTAACTCCTCTGTCCCTTAATTTTCTGGTGATCTCATCAATCTGATGACGGGAAGTGCCGTGAAAGGCTAAATGATTAAGCCCCACTCGTGCCCGATGATAGGGAATGTCAAGAAACCTTGTTTCCGCTTGTACAAAAACAATGTACATGTCATCCAATCTCCAACTCTTCCCGCTTTCCCACTCCTGGAATGGCTCATAATTCATTTCCTCCAAAAACCAGCCCCAAAAATCAACGGTCCTATTTAAATTTGAAACATTCAGCTCAATATGATGAAGGAATCCCTTTGACAACTTTCATCCTCTCCTTATTATCGCTTTTCAAATTGGCGCTACTCGTGAATTTCGGCGCTTTATTCGTGAGTTTGGTGCTTTTACTCGTGAATTTCGCGTTTTTACTCGTGATTTGAGCGTTACTCGTGAGTTTCGGCACTTTACTCGTGAATTTGGTGCTTTTACTCGTGAGTTTCGGCACTTTACTCGTGAGTTTGGTGCTTTTACTCGTGAGTTGGCCGTTACTCGTACATGCTTCACAGTTTCTACTATATTCCCCCGAACCCTTTATCAAAACCAATAAAGGTCTCTATACAACACTTACGCAGGTCCACTTATTTTAAGATTTCGTCATAAAGCTCTCCGCCACCATTTATTTTGATAATTTTCAGGCGGTTGGTATTTTTGACGAAAACGGTTTTATATTGTTTTTCACCATTCAGTTCAATAAGGAAGACTCGTTTATCATCGTTATCCGTTTCCTTATTGAAGGTATAGTCTTCGTTGCCGATTTGCTCGATGATTTTGTCATATTCAGGCAAAGAAGACCACTTCTCATGTTTAGGATTTGCTTGAGTTTCTGTTTTTGAAGGTTGTTTTTGTTGTTCATTTTCAGTATTGGTTTGATTTTCATCTGTTGTTTGTACAGATTTTCCCTTGTTTTCATCCGCTTTGTCATTATTGCAAGCAGTTAGCATGGCTGCTGCGGCAAGCAACGCGATCATAGATTTATACATGTTTACATCATCTCCTATTCTTATATTCCCATTCTATTTAACTAAAAACCAAATTTAACTAATCACTTCAAATCCGAGTGGACAGAAAGGATTTATTTTGTTATTATAGTTACTCAAGGTAACGATTACTCACGGTAACTATACAATAGTATAAGGGGTGTTTCTGATAGAGACTTACCAAAAGTTCTTTCAGCAATTTTTGCTGCTGTACCGTCCGTTTGAAAATAATCTTAATATACAGCTGAACAAGCATGATTTACACAGGGCACAATGGTCCATTTTGCATTACTTATCCAATTATGGTTCTGCAACGCTTGTAGAGCTTGCCAATTATCAGAGTGTGGAAAAACCCACGATTACGAGGACCATTACCCGTTTGGAAGAGCTGGGATATGTCGAGCATGTGCCAAGTAAAGATAGACGGGAAAAAAGAATGCAGCTTACTGAGCTTGGCTCAAAGCTCTACAGTGAAGTCCGTGTGACAATCGATCAATACGAACAGGACATCTTGAAGGGAATCACTGAAGAGGAACAACTCGCAGCCATACGCATTATGGGCGAAATAAGAAATAACATTATAAAGTAAGGAGATCATAAAATGGAACAATCAAGACCTAGACTGTGGACGAAGGACTTTGTCATCGTTTCTTCCATTAATTTTTTCATAACATTAATCTTTTATTTACTGATGGTGACACTTGCCATCTATGCCGTAAATGAATTGGATGCTTCTACAAGCCAAGCCGGACTCATATCGGGTATTTTCATAATCGGGACATTAATCGGACGACTGTTCATCGGTCGTTTCATTGATTCAATCGGCCGCAAGAAAACATTATTCATCGGTTTGATCTTTTTCACTTTGACAACACTTCTATATTTTGTGGATCTCGGAATTGGCTTCCTGCTCATTAACCGCCTGATTCATGGTATGGCGATGGGTATGGCGAGTACTGCGACAGGAACGATCGTCGCCCAGATCATCCCGGCAACACGAAAAGGTGAAGGCATCGGCTACTACAGCATGAGCGCAACACTTGCGACGGCAATCGGCCCTTTCATCGGTCTGTACATGGCTCAACATACAAGCTTCCAAGTGATATTCAGTTTCTGCCTGGCTTTAGGGGTCATTTCTTTAATTACTGCATTCTTCCTATATGTCCCGGCATTGAAAGTGACGGCAAAAGTGACTGAAAGTAAAGGATTCAAGCTTTCCAATTTCATTGAGCCTAAGGCACTGCCCATCTCAATCATTACTCTGTTATTGGCATTCTGTTATTCCAGTGTCCTTTCTTTCATCAGTTTCTATGCCATAGAAATCGACCTGGTCAATACAGCAAGCTTCTTCTTTGTCGTTTATGCAGTAGCCGTATTATTATCACGCCCTTTCTCAGGACCGTTAATGGACCGGAAAGGAGCCAACTTCATTATGTATCCAGCCTTTTTGATTTTCGGAGTCGGTTTGCTCCTTCTAAGCATAACAACCAATAGTTTCACTTTACTGGCAGCTGGTTTCCTCATTGGCCTCGGTTTCGGTAATATGCAATCAAGCTCGCAGGCGATTGCCGTTAAGCTGACACCGCCCCACCGTATGGGGATGGCAACGTCCACCTTCTTTATCATGCTTGATGCAGGACTTGGATTCGGCCCTTATATTCTGGGATTCATCATTCCAGTAACAGGGTACAGCACACTTTATGTCATCCTTGGCGTTGTGGTCATCGCAACTTCCGTTCTTTACTACTTCTTGCACGGCAGAAAAGAACGTTCAGCCAGAGCGAACTTAGCTTCCGTTTCATGATAATCCGAACGAAGGGATATCCCATTGAAGGATATCTCTTTTTTCATGATTTTTATGCCATTTAAAGAATACCTTTACTAAAAAAAAGCTGTCTCAAAGTTATTGAGACAGCTTCTAATGATCATCGTCCTTATTTGACTTCCATGTAATCGATATAAAAACCAAATTTTTTGCCGTTGTTTTTATCGGTTGAGTGCATGACTGTTTCACCTTTATATAATATCTTTCCAGTCTTTAAATCAGCAATTAGTAGTTGGGCAGGTTTGGATATTAAATTGCCCTCTTGATCCATTCGATTGCTTAAAAGGAAGTATAAACGCCCATTCTTGATGGTGGTTTCGAAGGATTCCCCTTCCTTAGGAACAGCTAGGTCTAACTCCATGTCATTCGTTATCTTTTGACTGCTTAGATCAAACGTCTTAATGTGATATTTATCGGACTTGGTATCAACTACGTATAGACTTTTCCCATCCACGTATCCTGATCTTACCTCGTCCAGGCTAAGCGATTCTTTTTTGGGCAATTTAACCGTTTCTAATTTTTCCGTTTCATAATTATAAGATAACAGCTTGCTTTCCTTTAGTTTTTCCTCAAAGGGACCATCCTCATGATTTACTCCTTTAATTAAAGAAATTAAAACCATGTTGTTTGGCTGGGAGGGAGCAACATCAATTGGCATCTCAAAATCAACTTGATTAGGGTAAGTAAAGGTTTCAGATAAAAGGGTTTTATCGCTCAAGACTTTCTTATTAGCTAAATCGATCGTATATAGATGAACCTCTTTCGTTTGCTTCTCATTGTTTGAATTCACATCATTCATCGTTAAAACCTGTAGTTTTGAATGGACCAACTGCACATCCCTGATATCAGCATTCATGATTCTCTCTTGATCGGGAAGTTCAATTTTGAAAGAAGTTTCATCCTCGCCTTTCTTCTCCAGTAAACCGATTTCAAACTCCGCTTCCATTTTCCCGTTTTTCGTAATTTCGCTATTCACCCAAGCGTAAGCCAAAAAATCATCGTCTTCATATAAAGAACTAACGGAATCTTTGCCACGCATAAACGAACGATGTTCTTTTATTAATCTTTCAATTTGATGATCTGGTCTTCCAGTTAAGTTCTCCAAGTAAGACCTTTCACTGCCATATGTTGTTTGATTGGATTCAATCGTGAATGGTTCATAAAAACTCCCATTTTCAAGCGTAGCATGTATGATCACCGGATCAAGCTCTTTATCACTGCCTTCCAGTGTCTTGAACGTATACTTTGGAAGGCTGGAAGCGGAGGAAGCTACTTTGACATAATAGGTCCCGATGCTTAAAATGACAACCATTCCAATAATGATACTGCATAAATAACGTTTCACCTTGTTCACTCTCCTTTAATAGTTTTTGTTATACGGTAACGCGATTTTTCAATAACCAAGAACCAAGCCAAACTGATAATCCTGTCACGATGATTCCCAATGTGAGCAGAAGACCGAATAATTCTTTCGAGTAAAAATGGAAAATTCCACTATCCATTATGAAAACAGGAGCTAAAAACAACACAGCAGCAATTCCGCAATACACCAAGCCCATAACGATTCCTTTTATGCGGAAACTCCTTTCAAACATGATCGCCGTGAATAATATCGACATGATCATAAGGCCGCTGCCATAGGAAAGCAGGAATTGCGTGAACGTGCTTGGAATGATCAACATCAATACCCTATTGGCTGCCGCTATGGTGGAAGTGGACATTTCCATATTCAAGAAAGCTTCCGGCACATTTGAATTAAATAGGGCATTTTCCATGGGTAAAATGATAATCTGGAAAGCAATTAATCCTAACACCATCAAGAAGATGGCTGTGGCTTTGGAAAGGTAGATTGATAATCTGGATGTTGGTAACATCAATAGACGATAAATGAACGTATTCTTTCCAAACCAATCACGATACCAAATGAGAAAAATGTAAAAAATTAGGGCAACGGCACTCAGCGCGATCGGTCCTAGAAACCAGAGAGTATTGGCGATATGGGTAAAATCAATGCCACCATAAGTCGTAACAAAGGCAGCTTCGGATAGTTTTTCATCCGACATGGTTTCCTTAGCTCCATCAAGAAAATCCTTCGTTACCATGAATACACCAACAAATTGCGAAACCAAGGTTATCAACAATAAGCTAAGATAGATTTTACTAAAACGATTGATTTCAAAGTTCACTAGTTTTATATATCGCATCATGCTTGATACACCTCTCTCATTACATCGACTACCGATTTTCCTTCCTCTTCACGCATTTCTTCTGTATTGAACTCTTTAAGGACTGTGCCATTATCCAATAAAATGACCTTATCAATTAAATGTTCAATATCACCGATTTCATGGGTCGTGATGATGACTCCTCTATCTTCAATAAGGTGGCTCGCAAAGACATCGGCAATTTGCTCGCGGCTAAACATATCGATTCCCGAGAATGGTTCGTCCATCAGTACATAATCGACGTCAAGGGACAGACCAAGCATCAGGTTGAGTTTAGCTGTGTTCCCTTTTGACAATTCCGAAATGGGGGTTTCTTCCTTTAGTTTGAAAAAATCCAATAATTGATTAGCTCTTTCCGGGTTCCAGGTCGTATAAAAATCCTGCATAAATACCATTGCCTGTTTAACCGTCATTTGCGGAAGCATTGTCGGAGCGTCTGGAATGAAGGTGATTTTTTCATAACTGTCCTTAGTCATCTTTTGATCATCAATCAGGATCTCACCTTTATATGGCGTCAATCCCATAATGGCTTTGAGTGTAGTCGTTTTACCGACACCATTTATCCCGATCAGACAAGTGACTTCACCTTTATTGGCAGTAAACGAAACACCATCCAAGATTGTCTTCCGGCCGTATTTCTTAGAGATTTGTTTTACCTCTATCATTTTTCTTCCCCCTCCCTTATTTCTTCCGAGTATTTTTCTTTAACCACACGAAGCAATTCATCAACTGGTACATTAATCGGACGTATCGCATCGACAAACGAATCGACGGCTTCCAAAATCAATTCCTGCCTCACAGCCTGTAAAATCGTTTCATTCGTCGTGATTTGACTGGGAAAATTTCTTTCTGTATGAATCAAGCCCTGTTCCTCCATTTCTTTATACGCTTTTTGAGCTGTATTAGGATTAATGTTCAGTGAAGCCGCCAGTTCTCTTCTGGATGGAATTTCCTGTCCCGCTACGAATTTCCCTATGGCAATTTGTTCTTTAAAATGCCTAACGACTTGCAGATATACCGGTTCCCGGGTATTAACGTTCATAAAACCACCCCCTATTTATTTAGGAAAAAACTCTGATTTGAAATTTAATAACGAGTGTATGTATTAAGTAGTTCATACACCTTATAGATGTACTATACTCGTAATACACCTTCACTGTCAATCATAATTTTCAACAAAATGAAAACCCCGAATTTGCAGTGCAGCCGGGGTTTCTTTTATTGCTTTAATTAAAGTTTTTATAATCCCTTTGTTTTAATGGGAAGTGAGTGGATAAAGCTCATTGGAATAGATGATGAAGCAGCCGATCTTTATCTTCAAAAAACTGTTTCATCAACAAATAGTGATTGGACTCCTCTAAAGTCACTTCACTCATTCCCTCATCTGAAATTTGGAGGATTTTAGCATCCGGGTAGGCCATGATGATCGGGGAATGGGTGGAAATGATGAATTGGGAACCTTGTTTAACAAGCTCGTTTATCCTGGCTAACATCGATATTTGCCTTAATGGAGACAAAGCGGCTTCAGGCTCATCGAGGATGTACAATCCATTGCCTTGAAATCGTTCTATGAAGGCTGAAAAAAAAGATTCCCCATGAGATTGTTGATGAAGTGATTTCCCGCCAAAGGAATCGATGATCTTCCGTCCCGAAGATGCCTCCCTGTCCAATTCCTCTATATTTGTCGCTACATTATAAAAGGTTTCCGCCCTAAAGAAAAAATGATCCTTCGGTTTGTACACGCCTTTTTTCAAACGGAGGTATTCGTCCAAATTGGAATGCGAATCATAATTGGAAAAATTGAAGTTCAACGTTCCTCCTTCTGGATTGAAGCCATACGCAATCGCAATACCTTCAAGCAAGGTGGACTTCCCCATTCCATTTTCTCCGATAACATAGGTAACACTGGGATGAAAAGCCACTTCTTGAAGGTGCCTGATAACCGGCAGATCAAGAGGGAAATGGTCATACGAAGATATTCGGTCCCTATTCAGGTAGATGCCCCTGATGTACTGTGAATCATGATCTAGTTTCATTAGTAATCACCTTCTGTATAATAGATTTTTAGCATTGAATAAGCCATCATTTAAATGACAGCCCACTTTGGATGCAATTCAATTAAACTTCCTGTAATACGTTGGGTTGAATCTTTCACTACCGATTCCTTTATCAAGGCAGGCAATTCCTTATCCACGTACCGTTGATATGAATAGTCATTGTCCCATAATGAGGCGACCAGATATCTCCCGTTTTGCTTTTTACCGAATGCACCTGACATCATGCCCGGTGCATACATTATCCCTTTGTTCCATACTTCTTTTTGCATCTGCTCAAAGTGGGCTTGTTTATTTGTTTCAACATAACATTCAGTCACTCGAAGTAGTTTCCCCTTGCAAAAAAAAGCGGTAATATCTGTAGTTCCTATATTGAATATTTTCTCGAATATATCGACAGAAATATTTGTATAAGTACTTCTTTGGTCACTCTTCACGAATATTTCATCATGTTGATGCTGCATGAAACATTGATAAGAATGGAGATCTTTCCATACGGAGAGAATGCCTGCTTCAAGGGGCCCATTTTTATTCCACCCTCCGATTTGACCCATGAAACCAGCTGAATGGAGCAACTCTCCCCATCCCTCTTGTGCTGTAGAAAATGCACGCTTGTTTTCCCCATTCACTTGGCATTTAATCCACTTCATTAACATGATGATCCCCCTTCTCATTCAAGGACGCCGCCCATTTTTTCGCTCTTTCATCCACCTTTTTTATAAAATCATTTTTCCCGTTTACATACCCTTTGATATCATCTGGAAATTCCGCTGCCAAGCGCTGTTTCAGCTGACTATACTTTTGTGCTTCATAAGGGTGTGCCAGCATATAATCCCGAAAAGCGAGGTGTCTGGAAATTTCCGCATGTCCTTTTTGAAACATGTGAATATGGTGCGTCCTCTCATCCCCGCCTTTAAGAAAAAACCTTCGTCCAGCGATTCCATTTTCACCCCTAGCATCATAACCTATCCGTTCCATCTCTTTATTAAAACCAGCGACACATTCCACATCTTTAACCACTGCCAAAATATCTATTACTGGCTTGGCATGGATTGCAGGTATGGCCGTACTGCCAATATGGTATAAATTTATCATTTCATGCCCGAAAATATCCTGTAATCTTTTGCATTCATCATGAAATAGCTTGGACCATACTTTCTTATGTGAAACGACTTCGACCTTTCTCATGAAAGCCTCCCCCCTTTAGTTAATGTTTCTTCATTGAATGCTGCTTGTAAATTAGGCTTTCTTCTGTGAATGGTAGCCTGTTCGAAGGCATATGTCAGTTTTATCAGTAAGCCTTCACTAAAAGCGGTGCTGGCGATTGTTATACGAAAAGGGCGGCCGCTTTTCATGAGACCAGCAAGTACCGCAATGGACGGATATCCCGCTTTGGCGCAAATGGTGGAACATATGTACGAAAAAAAAGAATCGCATCAAGGTCATCCTTCTTCAAGGTAAAATCAATGCCCTGTTCCTGGAAAAAATATAAATCTTCCAGTTTCGCATTCAAGTATTATGGGTTTCTTAACGTACTAGGGAGACATTTTAATGCTCGTTCGTATTCTAGCTAGTGATCCCAATTTCCATTGCTTTCTGGACGGCTTCTTCCTTGTTACGGACTCCTAGCTTTAAATAGGCCGAGGAGGCGTAGTTTCTGACCGTGCCGTCCGACAAATACAGCTTGGAAGCTATCGTCTTGTACCGGAGCCCTTTGGCAACAAGCTGTAATATTTCTATTTCCCTGGTCGTCAGGTCATAGTCGTCAGCGGCTTTCGATTGCGATGATTCGATGCTCTCATCGAACTTCTCGAATATTTTATGGGACATCCCCTGATCGATTAGAGTGCCTCCCCGGTGAATAAGCCGAATCGTATTGGCCAGCTCGAGCGTTTCTGTCGATTTCAGCAGGAAGCCGTCCGCACCGTTGCGCAACAAGTCCAACGCTTGCTCCGAATCCTGGAACGTCGTAAGAATCAATACGCGGATATGCGGCCATTGCTGCTTGATCATTTTGGTTGCCTCGGCTCCGCCCATGCGCGGCATATCCAAATCCATAAGCACTACATGGGGCTGAAGGCGCCCGCACTGGTCGATTGCTTGTTCGCCATCCTCAGCCAAGCCATCTACGTTCAAATCTTGGTACCTGTCGAGCAACGTCCGCAGACTTTCCCGAATAAACGGCTGGTCGTCGACGATCAACAGGCGAATAAACCCGTCTGCCATTTCCGCTTGTCGCGGCAAAGTACAGGCGACAAGCGTCCCGTCCCCGGGATTCGTATAGACGGACACTTGGCCTTGCAAATTCATCGCCCTCTCCTTCATCGCGTTCATGCCGAAGCCCTCCCGCCACTCTTCCATCCCTCTTCCGTTGTCGTGGACCTCCAGCCTCGTATGTTGCTGCTCGAATTGCAGAGAAACGGTGATTTCCGTCGCCTGCCCGTGACGAACAGCATTCGTAAGCGACTCCTGCAAGCAGCGAATGAACGCCATCTTCGCTTGCCGGGACAGTTGGTACTCCTCTCCGAACACCCGAAAGCTTACATCGACCTGGGCATGCTCCTGAAATTCATCTCCAAGCTTTTGCAGAGACTGGACCAAGGAAAGCGACTGCTGCGGAGACTCCATTTGATGCAAGTATCCCCTCACTTCCTCGATGCTTTTGCGGCCCATCTCAAGCAAGGAATCAAGCCTTTGTATCCCCGTTTCGTCAGCAAGCTCGGGGCGCAGCGTTTCCATTCCCATGATGATGGAAGTATAAGCATGGCCGACTGTATCGTGGAGCTCCCTCGACAGCCTGCTTCGTTCTTCTGCCAGCGTAATGCGCTCGATTTGGGACATATATTGTTCAAGCACCGCATTTTGTTTACGGATCGTTTCATTTTGCCGATGATTGACGATCAATAAGTGAAAAGCGAATCCCAATACATAAGCAAATCCGTAGTAGGTTACCATGACCCAATAGCTGTTGCTTGGCGAAACCGCATGGAAAATTCCGGGCATCACAAAGACCGTTGCCGGAGCCGTCCAATGATAGGAAAGATGATTGCTGTTTGCCGCGATAAGAAACGCCGATACAATAAATGTAGAATAAGCATCCGGAAACAATGAGGTTAAATATATGCATAGTCCGCCATATAGCAGTATTTCCATGAACAAATAATATTTATAGTTGAGCAGCAAGCAGACCCAAGGAATGGAGAAGGCGGCAATCTCCCAAAAAATAACGATCCAAAGCGGCAGCGTTAGACCTTCCTGAAAACTTACCGTCGTAAGGATGAATGAAACGCTAGTAATAAGGCGGAGTGCCAACATAATCCAATCAAACCAAAACCACTGTTTAACCATATCCAACAAGTCGTTCACCCCCTAAGTAGCCTTCTGTTTTGTTCCTTATATTATAGACCTAACCTTCAATCAATTACATATTTTTCTAGTCAACACTGCAGTCCTACACAAAGTCCGGAAATAAGACCTTTATCGGTTTAGCTGCCGAATCATCATTCGTGTATAACCTCCCAATTTTTTCGCCAAAACATCTGCAAGCTTAAAGCTTATTGCAGTAAGCACCGCTCCCACAGCCATTATAAGGAGTGATTTCGCAAAAGTATCTACCTCCATATAAATGACATTCATATGGAGGTATCGATACAATAGTGGTGCAACCAGGAATGCAAGAGGTGCTAAATAGAGAACGGCTGCGCTGACGAGACTGAAAAGTCCGATCACGAACTTCTGCATTAACCAAAAGACGGCAGACCAGTTGCGGCGATCCGTAAGCTCTAATTTTGCTTGAGCCCAGACCGCTGCATCCGTTGTTACGATTCTGTCGTAAGGAGCCGTCGTAATATCGGTATAGATTTTCGTCTGCGTGCGCTCGAATTGGATGAACGTTGTAGTAGTTCGCAATACGCGTAAAACTAGTGGAATGCCGACTACCGTAAATGAAAGAGTTAAACTGAACGACAGTGCTACCATGTAAAAACAAAAGTAAAACAATCCTGTAACGAAAGTTAACAATAAAAAATAACCATTCTGGATGAAACCTGATTTCATAAGGTTCATCACTCCTCTCTGTGTAATATCCGCATCGTATAGCTTCTTCTGTCAACCGCACAAGTGTAAAAATGTCATATGACATTTTCGAAGAGTTACTTCCTATGCGGTTTGTGAAGTTTATTATGACGCCGATAATCGGAGTTGGAGTATTGGCTGTTCTCCTGCTTATTGGCATGTATAGCGAAAAATATTTTGAGCAATAAGCCCGCGAATGCCACAACGGCTCAATTGGTTTCAGGTGTCCAAGCTGTACTCCCAAACCGACAGCAGTCTAAAAACCTGGCGCTTGTTCCTGTTCCGAAAAACGAGATAAGCTTACGAAATAATCCAATATAGGATGGTCTCCAGACATGACAAAAAAGCAAGCTAACGTCATTTTAAAAATGACGTTAGCTTACGATGCCGCATATGGAAATCACTCTGAGATTTGGAAAGGAGAATCCGGTCTGATTACCGCTCTTATTATCTTTATTACTGCACTCATTGTGTCCAGAACCCCCAAGCTCGCAAAGCATGGAGTTGGCTGGAAACCATATATGGCAGAAACACACGCTGTAACCGGTATGCTCTGTCGTATTTCTCAATGGAAGAGCGGTCGTCAAAAAAGTGGAGTTAAGTAGGGTATCTTTCAGGAGGATTAAAGTTTGAAATAAAGTTTAATGAAATAGTGATTCAATCATAAAAGAATCCCACGCAATCTGAAAAAAGATTTAATCAGGATGCGTGGGATTAACTATATTCGTATTTCTTGGTTTCACATTAAATTTCATGACATTCCAATGGTACTTTAGCAATCTTGGTTACCTTTGCGGGCTATCCATAATCTTCATCAGACTTTGCTTTTCTTTTTTTTCATGAATCCACGAATGATCATTCCGGCAATAATGAGAACCGCCACAACTGCGATTGGCTGGATATATGGCTTGGCCATCTCATTAATCTGTCCCCAATTGCTTCCTAACTTCATCCCGAGGAATACAAAAAGTATAGACCACGGAAGTACAGCTAGTAGCGTATAATTCGTGAATTTCATTAAGGACATCTTAGAGATCCCTGCTGGAATCGAAATAGCATGTCTGACAACCGGAATGAACCTAGCCGTAAAAATGACGCTTGGACCATAGTTAGTAAACCAGGATTCTGCTAGTTCAATATGTTTTTTGTGAATGAATATATACTTTCCATATCGTTCTAAAAATGGTCTTCCCCCATAATATCCGATTAAATAAACAAAAATTTGGGCGATAGTTCCCCCAATCGTTCCAGCAATAACCGCCCCAACAAAACTGATGCTACCTTGGGAAACTAAAAAGCCACCATAGGATAATACAATCTCACTTGGAATAATTTCAATCATAAGACCAAGGGTAATTCCTAGGTACCCATAATCCATGAGTGTAAGTAAAATAGTTTGGATAAAGTCGTTCATAATTCAACTTCTCTCTTTCATTTTCGCTTTTCTCAAAACGAATCACAAATGTTGTTATTAACTTCCCGTGTTAATAGACCACTAGCGACAAGGATAATAGAATGACCAATTAGCTATAAATAACTTTTGACTGATTTGTGAGATAGGATGGCTTATTGACTTGTTTAAGATTAAGAATCAATTTCATAATGCTCACCATTTCCTCAGGGTTTTCCAATTCCATTTCCTTTTGATAAGTTTCGATGGATTTATCCCACTGATCCATTTTTTTATGGTCCTTTAATATATTAACCATTTGTTTTTCAAATGAGAATTTGCGATTGATTTCAAATACAAGTTTATAGTCTTTTAAATACTGTAGATTAATTTCCTCCTGTCCCGGCAACATCGAATGGACAAAAATCGGAAGCCTTTTTCGAAGTGCTTCACTAATGGTGACACCACCTGGTTTCGTAACGATTACATCTACTTCTTCATAAAGTTTGTTCATTTCCGATCTTGATGAAATATAAGGTAATGGTTTAATATGAGCTACATCCCATGTTTTGATCTCATCAAATAGCTTTTTGTTGTTGCCACAAAGTACAAAGTAATCAAAGTTGGTTGATTTCTTTAACTCACCAGCTAAATTCAATATCCCGCCAAGGCCACTATTTCCTCCTGAGATTAAAACTTTGGGCCGATCGGCGTTTTTTAAACCACTGGCCTTTTTAGTGATTTCCTCATGCACAGGAATACCTGTCACCATCATACTATGTTTCGGTATTTGATTCTTGCTTAATAGCTTTTCTTTCAATTCTTGACTTGGAATAAAGTGAAAATCAATCCCCTTGCTTCCCCAGACATTATTAATAAAGAAATCCGTATACACGTTGATAATTGGGACACTGCATTTCCCTTTTAATTTTAACTGGCTTAAGATTTGGGAAGGAAATCCGTGTGTACACACAATTAAGTCTGGATTTTCCTCATCTATCAATTGTTCCATTTTCTTCAAGAATATATGTTGACACCATTTAAATGGACGTTCCTTTTCCGAGTTAGCGTAAAAAAGGTTTTTGTAGGTGAGATTATAGGTTTCAGGTGCATAACGGATCCATTTCAAATATCCGGTCGTTATCACTTTTTCTAAAGAATTATTCGTATAACTTAACAGATCCACTTTTTTCAAAATGACTCCGTTTGTATGTTTTTTTAACAAATCCATTAAGGCCTCTGCAACTTGATGATGTCCCGACTGCATGCGGAAGAGAGGTAAAAACAAAACCTTCTTCATATATGTCATCCCCTATAGAAATCATTCTTTTTATCGATGGATACGTACTAAGAAAAAAGTCCATTTGTATGTTTCAATATCTTTTTTCCCCTTACAATATATCACTGTTTTTGTTAAAACCTTTCTTTTTAATCAATTTTTAATGATATGTTCATGGAATCATAAGCCCCAGTCCAAACTTAATAGCCCGATTAGAAAACCAATTATAGAACACTGGTTAATCCAATCGGGACGGTAATTTATTCTTTTTTTTCCTCTTCATATAATTGATTAAAATATATATCAATAAAAAGACTAAGAATACGACACCTAAAAGCGGAACATATTCCGGATTTATATGAAAGGCATTACCGATATAATACCCTGCCACTATAAGCGGGACAGTCCAGAGAAACGCGCCTAACAGGGAAAGGAGAATAAATTTGAACAGGGGAATATTATTGATTCCTGCGAAATACGGACTGATTTGTCTTATTCCAGGTAAATAAAATCCAAACACGATCGTTTTTTTGGTATTATTCATATACTTTTTCTGTACTTTCTCCCAGCGATCATTGGTAATGCCCACGAATTTCCCATATTTTTTTATAAATGGATACCCTACGTATTTCCCACATACATAAGCGATAAGCATCCCTATAAAGGCTCCGAGAAATGCACTGAGCACGGCTAAACCAAATGAGAGCTTATTTTGCCCAATCAGGACTCCGATTAGAAATAGAAGAGATTCTTCCGGAGCAGGAATCCCCACAATGCCCATGAGTAAAAAAAGAAATATGATAAGATAGCCATATAAGTTAATAAAATGCAGGATACTATCTATGTTCATAAAGTCCCCCCGAATCAGTTATAAGTCTTTTAATGTAATAAATTGAGTTCCCTTTTTTATAGTTTCCTCTAGGTAAATTTCCAAAACTTCAATCATATATCGGGGTGCTTCTTTATCCGCCCCTAAGGTTTCCCCACAGTCATGGAGCAGGAGGATCGAATTTTCCGTTGAGGTTGTCCGCAATTGATTAAGCAGGTCATTCCTGCATGTTTCCACTTTCCAATCTCCGAAAATGTCTGACCACATGATCACTTTATATTTCCTGCTGGCCATTTTCGTAAAAATATTAAAATGGCCCCAGGGTGGCCTATAAAAAGTGACTTTTTCATGCGTACATTCCATTATCGCCTTTTCCGTCATCCTCAACTGTTTCGATAACTGAAAGGGCGAGAGGATCCAGCTTGAAATATGATCAAAATGATGGATTCCAATTGTATGCCCCTCTTCATGCATTCGTTTAATGATATCGGGGTTATTTTTCACTTTACTGCCCACCACAAAAAACGAACCCTTTATCTCGTACTTTTTTAAAAGATCAAGTAATCGTGCCGTATATTCAGGGTTTGGGCCATCATCAAAAGTAAGGGCTATCCCATTATTTCTCTTGTTTGTTTTGGTGATGCCCAGTCTGCATACACGAATAATTACAGTAGGAAAAATCGAATAAATTAGAAATAACAATACTATGATACTCAGACTAAGTATCCCTATATGTGTCACTCAAAGAACACCTCATTCTTGTATTTAGCAGCAAATTACCTTTTGGGTAAGGATAATACCATCTCTGTTCCTATTCCGTCGATACTGGCCACTTTAATTTCCCCATTATGTTGATTCATTATATTTTTGGCTATCGACAAACCTAGCCCTGTTCCGCCTGTCTCCCGGCTTCTAGCCTTATCCACCCGGTAAAAACGTTCGAAGATATTTTCCATTTCATGCTCAGGAATACCAATCCCATAATCTTTTACCCGAATGACCGTAGAGTATAACTGATCCTCTACATATACATCAATTTTGCCTGTACTATATTTGATTGCGTTATCTAAAAGGATAATAATCACCTGTTTTATCTTCAATTCATCTGCTGTAATCGTAATGGTATCTTCTTGATAATGAAAATTTATTTCTCGCTCATAGACCTCTTTGAATTGTTTAAACACGTTCTCGCATAAAGTTATTATATTCACTGATTTAATATCTAAAGTATTTTCCATTTCTGTATCGGCTAATTCCAGCAGCCTTTCCGTCATTATCTGTATTCGGGTTGCCTCTGAATGAATTACATTTATAACATCCAATGCCTTTTCTTCGCTTTTTATCCGGCGGCGACGCAAGAGATCGGCATAACTCTTTATTATTGTTAACGGAGTCTTTATTTCATGTGAAGCATCTGAAATGAATTGCTTCTGTTTATCCAAATTTACATCCAATCTGCTCATCATCCGATTGAAAGTAACAGCCATTTTTTGCAGTTCATCCTTTGTTTCCTCTTGGATGATGATTTTTTTCGGAATACCGCTTTGTTCAATATCCTCCATCGTATTAATCATATTGGAAATAGGTCTCATAATTACACTCGATAACCACCTGCCGCCTAGCAGCGATAACCCCGCCCCTAATAGGGTACAAAAGGTGAGAATGGAAAGTAATACATCCTTCCCTAATTCCAGTCCTAGTAATCTATCTCCAATTTCTAAAGTTCCAACAACTTTACCTTTGGATTGGATAGGAACCCTAACGATTAATATTTGTTCTTCTTTATGCGCTTGTTTAATTGTGCTTCTTTGCGCTTCTTGTTTAGTAGAAAATTCCCCTTTAAATTTCTTAAGCAAATACTGGTCGCTGGACACTTCGCTACTGATTTTAGAATCAGGTTGAATGATTCTTATAAATGAATGATTCGTCAAATATGTGGTTAATTTTTTTTCTAATTCATGGGGCGTATCATCCATTTGTATTTCAGCAATGACATTTTGCGCTTTATGAATTAATATATCCTCTTCCATATTTACAGTAATCTTCATAAAAGAAAAAAATACAACAGCATTGACCGCAATCAACACACAGAGTATCCAAGCCGTAGTAATCAGGTTAATTTTTGTTGTAATTTTCATTACTTATTTCTCCCTTACAGTATAACCAATTCCTCTTACCGTCTGAATGATTGTCGGGTCAGAAAAACCTTCTTCCGTTTTCTTTCTTAAATGGCGGATATACACATCAATTACATTGGTCTCCCCTTCATACTCATAACCCCATACATTCATCAGGATATTTTCCCGCGTCACGATTTTGTTTTTATTGGATAGTAAGTAAATGAGTAAATCAAATTCCTTTGGGGTTAACGCTATGGAAGAATCCCCCCTCTTAACCTCTCTAGTATCGAGATTTATGAATAAATCTTTTATTGATAAGATCGTTTCCTCTTCTCTCGAAGCATTGGCAGTTATTGAATTATGACGTATAGCTGAACGTATTCTTGCCAATAACTCATCGATTTCAAAGGGCTTCGTTATATAGTCATTGGCCCCTTGGTCTAGTCCTGCAACCTTATCCATTGTAATATTGCGAGCTGTTAAGAGGATGATTGGCAGTAAGGAGTTCTCATTTCGGATCCTTCTTAAAACTTCAATGCCATTCAGCTCAGGTAACATAACATCTAAAAGTACTAAATCTAATTCTTCGTGCAATGCGGCTTCCAACCCCGACTTGCCGGTATGGGCAACAAGCACTTCATACCCCTCGTATTCGAGTTCTATCTTTAATATCGCCGCTATCTGGATTTCATCTTCTACAACCAAAATACGCTGTTTCATTTAAAACCCTCCTACTTGAGTGGTATATGGCAAGGAGTTCACACCCAAATGTGTTTATCGAATTTAGCTAGGAATATTCCTTGCATCTTATACACGAAAAATTGTCCTCCGCTAAATAATTCAATCCCCTTTAAATTTGCTCCAAAGTCCTGTATTTTAATCGGTTCCAATTATTCTTGAAACGCTCTTCCTTCAATTTAGCATTATTTTGCTTTTTATTTCGCTTTTTAATTGATTTTTAATCCTTTTTTCAAGTTGCGTTAAGGTTGAATTGATATATTGTCTCTAGGGAACAGCAGAAATTGCCAATGAAGTTTTATCGAAAACGAAATAAAACAAGAGAAAATCAGGAGGGTTCATTAATGAATGATATAAAAGGCCCGTCCATCGGGCGTCAGATGTTGAACAAAGTTCCTGAAGTCATCATTTACTTCTGGATAATCAAAGTAATGGCAACCACTGTGGGCGAGACGGCTGCAGACTTCCTGAGTGACAATCTGAACTTGGGCTTGGCCAATACGACCTTAATCATGAGTGTTCTTTTAATCATAACGCTTTTCTTCCAATTCAAAGCGAGTAAGTATGTGCCAAGGATTTACTGGCTCACGGTAGTGATGATTAGCGTTGTAGGTACGCTAATTACCGACAATCTCGTGGACAATCTCGGGGTCAGTCTGGTGACGACAACTATCATCTTCACAATCGCGATGGTGGCGACATTTGCGGCTTGGTATGCGAGTGAGAAGACGCTGTCCATTCACTCTATCTACACATCTAAACGAGAAGCGTTCTACTGGTTGGCCATCTTGTTCACTTTCGCCTTGGGTACAGCAGCTGGTGACCTCATAGCAGAAGGTCTCGATATCGGCTACTGGAAGTCTGCACTTATGTTCGCGGCGTTGATTGGGGTGGTTGCCATCGCCCACTACGGTTTCAAACTAAATACAGTGCTTTCCTTCTGGATCGCCTACATCTTGACCCGTCCTCTCGGCGCCTCTCTTGGCGACTATCTCTCACAGCCTCATGATAAGGGTGGACTTGGTCTAGGTACGACGGGAACCAGTTTGGCCTTCCTCGTTATAATCTTAATCCTGGTCGTCTATTTGACCAAAACAAGAAGAGATGTGAGCAAAGTTGTAGAGTAGGGCAAGTACAATCTTCTGATGAAATCAATGTCCATCACTTAACATATAGACGCCTTGGTTCAGAGGATTCCCCTCACTACACCCATGCCGGGCGACAACAGTAAAAGCCACCAAATTGGTGGCCTCAGTTTGTAGACAAAAGGGCTTCGGAAAACGTAACTTTGATCAAAATGGAACAAATTGATACCACCCTTACATCTCATTTTAAGAGTGATACGGTGCTTATTTCCGATGCTCACAATTCTTACAAATCTTATACGTCTAGTAACGATGTGGAGCACGTTATCATAAACGGCAGTAAGAAAGAATATGTAAAGAAAGGCATCTACCACCTCAATAATATTAATAATTACATTCACGTTTAAAGAAATGGATACGTCTTTTTAATGGTGTTTCTACGAAGTATTTACAACTTTATTTAGTGTGGCTTCAATTCCTCGACAATAGAAAAATGGAAAGTGATTTGAGCAAGAAAAAGCAAATGCTTATCTTGGCAAGTGTTCATGGAACTTGGGAAACCGCAGATAAGTTCAGACTGAGAGATTTTGCATTCTAAGTGCCAAGATTATTCGTTTTATACAGGAAATAAAAAATGAGCTGGGAAATGAATCTCCAAGCTCATTTTATTTTGGTGTCCATTTTTTAAAGCACCAGTTAGTACAATAACTAACTTGTTCGAAGTATCCATAAACTGAGCGATAAAAAGGCTCCTTAAATTAGGAACCAATAAGACTTTGAAAAAGATGGACGGTCAAAATTGTTGTTAACAAGCACCCAAAGGAAGTTAATAATATTATTTTTCTATTGTCTTGCTTTTCTTTAGGTTTAATTAATTCATAAATCTGTACAATCCATATCACCATAGTTACAAGGGTTAGAACCCCGGTGGACAAAACACTCACCTCCGAAAGATTATTCAGACTTGTTGTTTATTAAAAAGAGAAACAAGAGTGTATTTGGAAAGTTATTTATTTCGCAGTGACCAAACTTTTTGTTTACTTGTTCAACAAAACTGTTGCGTTAGTTTCAGTACATTCTTTCAAAAACTTATTTGTATTTTAACATAAATATCCATTTCGAGTGAGTCTTATTTTATTTGATATATGGCAGAATTCATAATACCACTTTTCGATAAATCAACCTTTACCTTTAACATAGCCATTTTATAACACAGTTGATTGGAGTGGAAGGTGCGAGACTCCTGAGGGAAAAGCGCGTCTGGGGGAGGCCCCGCAGGCGCAAGCCGAGGGCTGACCGCCCGCGGAAAGCGAGTTTCTTGAGCGGAAATCAACGTCCAAATTTTACTAGCCATAAAAAAACACCCCGTAAATGTTAGTTTCGTGTCTAACATTTACGGGGCAGTTCAGAGTTTGTCTACAGTCTGAAACACCCAAATACAGGGTGTTTTTTTAAAACATGTAGTTTGTTGTAAAACAATAATGTATAAGAGTTTATTTACTGGAAATTTCAAGGAAGTTATACTAGAGATATAAATACAAAAATGGAATAAAGACGAATTAAAATCAGTAAATCACTTTTAGGGGGACAAACCTTGCTTGCTTTTAAAAAAATTACTGTAGGACTTATTGTTATATGGAGTCTTTCTGCTTGCGATAACGATCAGGAAAAAGTCATTAAAAATGAAGAAGCAGACTTACCTCAACAAAACCAGGTTCAAGATTCTACACAACAGAACAAAGAGCCTTCGTTCAGCGCACCAAAGTATCATATGGCGGGCGGTTGGACAAATGATGAATTTTACATAATGATCAATGGCAGCAGCGACATTAAAGGTGCTGACAAGTATATACTGCAAAAAATCCCGAAAAAGGGAAAAGAGAAAGTCATAAAGCATTTACAGTTAACCGAATCAACCGGAAATAAGCTAACTGCTATAATCTATAGTGAAGATTCAAATAAGACTTCATTTCTAACGTTAGAAATGAACAACGAAAAAACTGAAATAACTATAACAATGCAAAATGAAAAACCCGTCACTTACAAAAAAACAGATCTTATTCCAAGCGAATTTAATCCTGAATATGTATGGGGCACTTAAAACCAAAGATAAATACACCCCCGAAAACATAGTGAGGATGTCAAAAAAAATAAAAATTAAACTCTAAAATACCCTATAAGAGGTATTTTTTTCTGACCTCTGAAATCAGTAAAAAATAAACAAAGGTGATAGATCACCTATCACCCAATTAAACCAATGTATCTTTATTTAAAAACTGATCGTTTAACAAAACAGCGGAATTAGTCCAAATCTTCAAATCCATACTTTTTAAAAACCTTGTCAGAATCTACACTTTGAAGATAGTCGTAAAATAGTTGCGCTTCCTTTGGGTGTGAACTATTTTTGATCATTCCTACCGGATAAATGATCGGATCGTGTAAATCTTCCTTGGCTGTTGCAACGATATCAACTTTTGATGAGCTCATGGCATCCGTTTTATAAACGAGTCCAGCGTCCACGTTTCCTGTTTCCACATATGTAAGCACTTGCCGGACATCCTTGGCATATATCAATCTATCTTCAGCCTCTTTCCAGAGATTCATGTTTTCCAATGTTTGTTTCGCATAATGCCCTGCCGGTACAGACTCTGGCGTACCGATCGAAATTTTAGTAGCCTTTTTGAGGTCTTTCAATGATCCCATTTCCTTATCGGAGTCCTTTGGCACCACCAGCACCAGTTTATTTCCGACTAAATCGATCCCGTTTTTCTCTTCAATAAGATCTTCATCTACTAATTTATCAAATTTATCTTCAGCAGCTGAGAAAAACAGGTCCACAGGTGCGCCTTGGGAAATTTGCTGCTGAAGAGCTCCCGAGGCTCCAAAGTTATAATTAACTTTCACATTTGCATTTTCTTTTTCAAATGAATCTTTTATATCATTTAAAGCATCTTGCAAACTTACAGCTGCGGAAACCGTCAATTCCACTTGCTCCGCCTTCATTTCTGTGTTTTCCGCTTCATCATTTGAACACCCTGTCCCCACTGTCACAAGCAGCATAATCGAAAAAATCATAAAGTATATTTTTTTCAAAATCACCCTTCCTTTCTAACCAGTTATAACTAGTTATATCTAATTATAACTAGTTAATCTAATATTTCCTATTTATCTATGAATTTACTTTTCAAAGGGCACTAAGATACAATAAGGACGGAGGGATGCACATGTCGCAGGAGCTATCCTATACAATCGAAGAAGTGGCACAGCTTTTAAAAGTATCTAAATTGACGATATATGATCTTGTTAAAAAAGGGGAACTGCCTGTATTCCGAGTGGGCAGGCAAATGAGAATGGATGCAAAGGACTTAGAGAAATATATCACTGACAGTAAGTCCCTTACATCCCCGGGTCCTATCGCCGAACCCCATCGGAACGAAGAGAAGGGCACACCACCCCTTGTCATCAGCGGTCAGGACATGGTTTTGGATATACTCGGGCAGTACATCGAGAAGGATTCCGGCCATAAAACACTACGATCGAACACAGGGAGTTTAAGCGGGCTTATATCCATGTACAATGGCGATTCCGACATCGTGAGTATGCACATGTTTGATGGAGATACGGGTGAGTATAATCTTCCATATATAAAAAAGATCTTGGTTGGCTATCCTTATATTTTATTTAATCTCGTTTCAAGGAATGCAGGTTTATATGTTAAAAAAGGGAATCCTTTCAATCTCACCACCTGGAATGATTTAAACAAGGATCACTTGACCATCATCAATAGGGAAAGAGGATCTGGTGCAAGGATCCTTCTTGATGAGCAGCTAAGGATCCATAAGATTCCGCCTAAAAACCTTAAGGGGTATGAAAATGAGGAAACCAACCATTTAAGTGTCGCATCAGCTGTTTCATCAGGCATTGCGGATGTCGGCGTTGGAATTGAAAAAGCGGCAAAAATAGTCGGAGTCGACTTCATTCCATTGATAACGGAACGTTATGACCTTGTTCTATTAAAAACTCCGAAAAACGAGCAAATCATAAAAATCGTCAAAAGAATTTTATCCTCGAATCCATTTCAAGCGGAAATCGATGCTTTAGGTGATTATGATATTTCCAGGACAGGCTCGATCATTCACGAGACATTTTAAAAAGGAAGGCTACTGCAACAGCAGCCTTCCTTTTTACTTTTCTTTTTTTCATATTTCCTAAAGAGCACATTCTTCGATTTCAAACCCCAGGTCTTCGATGATTCCCCAATCCGCCGTTGGTTCTTGACCAGCTGTCGTTAAATAATCTCCGACGAAGATGGAATTGGCTGCATAAAGTGCCATGGGCTGCATGGAACGAAGATTGACCTCACGACCGCCGGCCAGACGGATTTCTTTGCTCGGGTTGACGAATCTCATCATCGAAATCAGTTTCAGGCATTTAGTGGGGGTCAACTCGGAAGTTCCCTCAAGAGGCGTTCCGTCAATTGCATTGAGAAAATTACAAGGAATGGAATCCGCATCAAGGCTGCGTAAGGATAGAGCGATTTCCACTGCTTCCGCAGCAGATTCCCCCATACCGAAAATGGCACCTGAACATGGGGACATTCCAGCATCTTTCACAGTTTCGACTGTATCTACCCGGTCCTCATATGTATGTGTTGATGTAATATTGCTGTAGTTTTCCTGTGATGTATTCAAGTTGTGGTTGTAGCGATGAACGCCTGCTTCTGCTAGTTTTCCGGCATGTTCCTCATTCAGGAAACCTAAACAGCAGCAGATTTTAAGATCCGTCGTTTCACGGATTTCTTTTACCGCTTCAATGACATGATCAATTTCCCTGTTGGTCGGACGACGGCCAGAAGCAACGATGCAATATGTACCAGCTTTACGACGGATTGATTCTTGCGCTCCCTCGACAATCTTTTCTTTAGTCAGCCATGCATATTTATCGATCGGGGCTTCCGACACGATCGACTGCGAGCAGTAGCCACAATCTTCGGGACATAATCCTGATTTCGTATTGATGATCATATTCAATTTGACCTTTTTTCCATAATGATGCTTGCGTATGAGATATGCTGCATTCAAAATTTCCAAAACTTCGCCATCTGGGGCTTGTACGATTGATAATGCCTCTTCGGCCGTAACTTTATATCCTTTAATCACACTCTCCGCTAACAACTTCCAATCCCTTACTAATGTTTCCAAATTCAATCCCTCTTTTCTTTTAATGTTGTCTATTCCTTTCCATGAATCTGCCGCGATTCATTACGAAGGACTCGCGAAGTTCCAATCGATACGAATACTGGTGCCTAGATCCCGTGCTTATGTACTTCCTTGGGAAGGAGCTTGGCCCGGGCAAGAATCGATGCTTCCCTCCCGACACCTGCAGATAAAGTGAACGCTAACACTCCGACTCTAAAGAGATAGTCTATCAAAGACCTGCTTCCTGCAATTTATCCCACCTTCTGTTGCTACCGCTTTTAGAGCGTCCCCATTTCGATATCCATCTTTCCCTTCAAACCAAAATGTTCGGAAGTTCCTCATTTAGAATGGTAGAAAATCCCTGGTAATGGAGCATTAAGTGAAATTAATGGCATAAACGAACACCTAAAACACTCAATGTGTTAACTAAAATGGTTTAAAGTTAACATATGGATGAATAATACCATACAAACAAAATATTATTCAATGGCTATTTTTCAATATTTTCCTAGTTTGTCCTTGAAAAAATGAGAAAGCATGTGCTTTATATGTTAACTTAAATATAAATTAGTTGACATATAAAATAGGAATCAGGCAAACTAATAGTGGGCATTTTGCCTGCCATTTCTAAAAAAGGAGGTGAAAACCTTGAAAGCAAGAACGATTTCTTATGTGGCCCTTTTTACTGCGTTAACCGCAATTGGCGCCTTTATTAAAATACCTATCCCTTATATACCATTCACACTGCAAATTCTGGCAGTCTATTTGGCAGGCGCTTTGCTGGGGCCCCGTCTTGGGTTGCTCAGTCAGTTATGCTACGTCTTGATCGGACTTATCGGGTTACCAGTGTTTGCTGAAGGCGGGGGATTCGGTTATATATTCAAACCCACTTTCGGCTATTTGCTCGGATATATTCTGGGAGCCTATGTAAACGGATGGCTGATCAACCGGTTTTCCCTCTCCACAATTCGTTCCATATTCTTTGCTAACGCTGCCTCTTTGCTGACCGTTTACTTCTTCGGCTGCATATGGCTGTATGGTGCAATGAAGTGGATTGTGGAAACGCCGCTTTCAATCAACCAAACGATTCTTTACGGCTTCTTATTACCGGTACCCGGTGATTTACTGCTGTGCATTCTATGTGCTGTCATCATTCAACAAGTACGTCCGCGAATTGCAAGATACATAAACGTAAAGGAGCTGAATCATCCATGGGCCAAGCCTACTTCATAACCGGAACTGGCACGGATATTGGAAAGACCATCGTCACGAGTGCACTTTATCTGTCTCTTCAAACATTTGGAAAAAGCGTCACGATATTCAAGCCATTTCAAACAGGGTTCAATGAGGAAACGAATACATACCCGGATATTTCTTGGTTTGAGCAAGAACTAGGTGTAAAGGAATCAGGGTTTTACACACTGGAACCCGAAACCTCTCCACATTTGGCGATTAAATTAACTGGGAGTCTAATCGATGAGAAGAAAGTCGTGGAAAGGGTTCAGGAACTTGAGGAAATGTATGACATCGTATTAGTCGAAGGAGCAGGTGGATTGGCTGTGCCGCTCATCGAACGGGCGGAAGGTTTCTATATGACGACGGATTTCATAAGGGATTGCGGCATGCCTGTCCTCTTCGTATCTACAAGTGGTTTAGGAGCGATTCATAATGTTGTGACGACGCATTCTTATGCACAAATCCATGATATATGCGTTAAAACCATTTTGTATAACCATTACCGGCCAGAGGATCGGATTCATCAAGACAATATCGAAACCATTGAAAAGCTGACAGGGCTTAAGGGGCTCGCCTGCATTCCAACACTGGCCGATGTTAGAAAAGATTTGAGAATCTGCATCCTTGATTTACTTGGTGACCAAAATTATACCCAACAATTGAAAGAGGTGTTCAAAGCATGAACAGTCAGGATTTAGAACAATGGGATAAGGAATATGTATGGCACCCGTTCACACAAATGAAAACGTATCGGGAAAGTAAACCGTTAATCATTGAGCGCGGGGAAGGCAGCTATCTGATTGATGTGGATGGCAAACGCTACCTGGACGGCTATGCTTCATTATGGGTGAATGTGCACGGACATAACGAGCCGGAATTAAACGGCGCTCTTATTGAACAAGTGAACAAAGTCGCGCACTCAACGCTGTTGGGATCTGCAAATGTACCATCGATCTTACTGGCAAAGAAGCTGGCAGAGATCACTCCTGGTTCTTTATCGAAAGTCTTCTACTCTGACACGGGATCTGCCGCTGTGGAAATCGCCCTTAAAGTCGCTTATCAATATTGGCAGAATATCGATCCCATCAAGCATCAGAATAAAAACAAATTCGTCTCCCTTGACGAAGCATACCATGGCGATACTGTTGGAGCTGTAAGTGTAGGCGGGATGGATCTATACCATAGAATCTTTAAGCCCCTCTTATTTCAACGGATTTCCGCCCCTTCACCATATGCCTATCACATGACTGAATATGGTGATCAAGAAGCAGTGAAAAGCCATTGTTTGAAGGAACTGGAGAAGTTGCTGCAGGAACAATCAGAGGAAATTGCCGGATTGATCATCGAACCGCTTGTGCAGGGGGCGGCAGGTATCATAACCCATCCCCGGGGCTTTTTGAAAGAGGTTGAGCAATTATGCAAAAAGTACGATATCCTCCTAATTTGTGACGAGGTGGCCGTAGGGTTCGGTCGCACCGGTACGATGTTTGCCTGCGAACAGGAAGATGTCGTCCCTGATATCATGTGTATGGGCAAAGGGATAACTGGGGGATATATGCCACTCGCAGCCACCATCATGAGCGAGCAGATCTTTCAATCCTTTTTGGGAGAACGAGAAGAACATAAAACCTTCTATCACGGCCACACCTATACAGGAAATCAGCTAGCCTGTGCACTGGCCCTGAAGAATATCGAGCTAATGGAAAGCCGGAATCTCATTAAAGAAATCCAGAAAAAATCAAAATACCTATCCGAAAGACTGCAAGCGCTATCCGAACTTCCGATCGTAGGCGATATCCGCCAGCGCGGCTTCATGATTGGAGTGGAAATCGTTAAAGACCGCCAAACAAAAGAAACGTTCACACTCCAAGAGAACGTCGTTTCCGGAATCATCCATATCGCCCGGGAAAATGGACTGATCATTCGAGAACTCGGTCCCGTCATCACGATGATGCCCATTCTTTCCATGTCAGAAAAGGAACTCGATTTCATGGTCGAAACGGTCTACCGTGCCATTAAGGAAGTCTCCATTCATAAAGGATTGATCCAAGCAGCAAACTGATATAAAAAGAACCGGAAGAGCATGCCTCATTCCGGTTCCTTCTCGATTGGATTTTCATTTCTTCGCAGGAGACTTCGTGAAATACGCAGCCATTAAAAGAAAGATCACAGATAATGTCCACAGTGTAATTCCCTTCCATGGGAAATCAACTATTAAACCAATCATCTGCACGGCTGCACTTAATAAAATGCAAATCATCATTGGCCGGATTTTCATCCTGCACCTCCTCTGGTTAATTCATATGAGAATTTTTACTTTAATTCAATTTTCTTGGACCAAAACTCTAATGCCTCCATTGGCTCTTCTCTTGTGTGTATATAATACAATTCCACATCACTTGGTTTTATGTTCCTTGGGAGATTGAATGTAAATTCAAATTCACTGCTTGTATGTAAATCAAAAATTTGCGGTTCCCACTCGAGATGAGTTGTTTGCCCAATCCAATCTTCTACTTCTTTCTCTAAAAGTTTCCCATCCATTTCATTGTAGGATTTAACTCTATTTCGTTTAACATTGGAGACTTTCTCATTATTAGGGATATAGAACACAAGAAAATCAGCAGGAAATCGAAACGCATCTAACCGGTCCTTCCAAACTCCCCCTACGATGTATGCTTCATTTTCTTTATGAACAGTTAGTTGCAACGAGTCAGGTGTTGTGTGGTACAACGTATGATACATGAAGTATCCTATAAATGAAATTACTGCTAGTAAAGGACTCAACAAGAATATCGATACTACCCTTTTTCTCTTCCAAAAACGAATGCCTCCATATGTACAGCCTATAATGATGAGTATGATAATAAGAAACATGAAAAATCCCCTTAAAAAATTTTTATTAATGAATTCAACTTAATCTCTTAAAACAAAAAATTAAAATTTTCTAAACCCTTACATAAAAAAAATTATTAGGATAAAAATATAGTGAAAAGGAGTGATGATCCGGTGCTATATAAAATAGGTGTTGTTATTTTATTGTTTTCCTTAACTATTTCAACTACAGATAATGCACAAGCTCAATCGTTATCTAATCAAAATCAAAAGATTGTTTTTGAATATACGCCTAATTACAATCGTCTATATAGCTTTTTGAATATAACTGATCAGGAATATACAAATTCAATTAAGGCAGGAAAGACTATGGCAGAAATTGCTGAAAATCAAGGCATTTCAAAACAATCTTTAGTTAATTTTTTATCAAAAGAGATGACTGCTCAATTAGATAAACAGCTCAATGAAGGCAAAATCAATAAGGAAAGCCATGAACATATAAAAAGTAATTTAAACAGTACTATTCAACATGATATTAATTACAGATTTCAAAAACCTAATTCAAAACCTTAATGATTAGAAATTAAGGACAACAAAATAATGAAATTGAAAAGAGCTGCGCGTAATAGTCAATAAAACTGACTATTACGCGCAGCTCTTTTTTTAGATCATCTATAAATTTTAGCTCCAGGACTTATTACATAATACCAACCATTTGTATCATTATTAGTTTCAGCAAACCATGTAAGTGAATAATCCCCTCTTGGAATGTCTTTAAAAGTTATATTTGAGTTGAAGTCAGAAGTAACATAAATTCGTTTAACAAGCTTTCCTGTATCCATATTTACTAAATCCCATCTTGTTGAAGCTTTTTCACCAGAATGAACACCCCATTGTTTAATTCTAACCACGATGTTCCCACCCCCATGGTTATCAATAGTACACCCATCATATGTACCCTTACTTGTAAATCTAACTGGAAAATCATCACTGACTGTAGCACCAGCTTGAAATGGGAAAATAGAAACAGATAAAAATAAAACTAGTAATACAAGTAAATTCTTTTTAAGTTTCATAATATAAATGCGCCCCCTTTTATAAAACTACCATTATATTCTAATTATACTTTTTTATTACAATTTTTGTATTTAATTAATAATACAAATTTTTACATAATTAGACGTTTTTCCTTACAGACAAGGTACCTTATCGCCACCTCGACAGAAGCCCATAAATAGCATTCTATGAGCTTTTATTGTTTTCCCTTAAAAAGGCGCAAATTTGTTTGAAAGCATTATAAATGGAATTGAACAGGCAGGTAGAAACATACAATGGGAACAAACTTGTCAGCAACCACAATTTAAGGGCAAATCTAAAGGTATATCAAGAAAGCCTTATCAAGGCATGGAAAGAGAATAAAAAAAGGCTCCCTTAAAATGAGCCTTTTAGCCTTGAAGACTACTGATGTTTCTAATAATTTTCTGACGATTTCACATTTTTTGGAAAATTATGTTATTGTTCTTATTATAGGGTGTAAAGGGAGGCGTTTATTATATCCAGAGTACTAATATTATTGGTTACATTATTATTAGTTTTACAAATATTTGATGTGGATACTAAATTGAACATCGACCATAGAGTATCCGTAATAATAACACTTGTTATATTTTTATTAGCAATTTTGCTGAAGAATAGGAAAGGAAGAATCTAATGAAAAAATTCAAAGTTTCTGCCTCTATTTTGGCTTGTGGATTAATGTTTGCATCTATTAGTCCGTCATTCGCTGAAGCAAGTAATAATAAAAGTAATGAGACTACATGTAGTTGTAATGAAATTCCAGACTTTTCTACAGGAACACCAATAGATCCTAATTTTACAGGTCCCGTTGGTGATCAAACAGTTAATGGAATTTTATATAGTAAATATCACATCAACGCTACTCAAGCATCAAAAATAGGGAAAGCTTTAGCAGGAGGCGCTGGAGCTGCGGCGAGGCGAATCAAACAAAGGGATTTCGGGCGGCATCCCGGCTTCAGGCAAGAAATAAATGAAAATGGTGAAACAAATGATAAGCATGGAAAAGATGATGGCAATAAACGAAATGCTCAAGAGAAATTTCTTACTTGCTAAATATAAGCTGATCACCAGACTTGCAAACCCAATGATCAAATAAATGCTGGCACCAACATATGAATTCAACTTTGGGAGAATCCCCGTGATGAAAAGGAGAACGAAAGTCATTTGCAGGGATATGCATATTCCAAGTATTTCATTTTTACCTCCTTAGAAAAGTTGAGTGAGATATTTAGGGAAATATAACACTCACCTCTAACCGCTTCTTCATGAACCATTGATAGCCAAGTGGTTTCTGCATGGAAAATTCACACAGAATAAAGTTCTAATATTTTTTGTATGGGTAACTTATTCGCATGACTCAAATCAACAAAAAAGGGTAGTTGCCACTTTTGAGTTGTTATTGCCTGTTTACTAGTTGGATTATCCCAAATAGGATAAATCCTTATTGCCATTTTCCCTTTTACATTTTGCGTTTTAAGGATATTTTGTTTTGCGAGAATTTCTTTCGGAAAAATAAATTGCCCAAAATGGTTATTACTCATTGAGGTATTGATGACCAATAAGTCAGGAGAATGTTCATATGCAAAGGGTTGATTTTTATTATTTTCGTCTTTTTCCCAAAACGCAACAAACTGTCCCACTTTATTGGGTGTTATTTTTGCGACTCTAAATCGAACCGACTTTGCATTTAAGTGAAATGTTCCAGCTCCGTATTCCGAATTTTGATATTCATCTTGAATTGATTTTATAGACAGATGATTAGGTTCATAAACTATTTTGTTTACATGAGTTAAAGCTCTATAAAATTTATTCATTTCTCTGCTCCTATTTTCAGCTACTTTGGAATGAATCTTCATTGGTGTTTTAAGCATAAACTATGAGGCTGCTAAAACATCATATCAATTTTTTGGTAAAAATGGTATTTGATTATTCTGGCACGGTCGATACAATTTCAATGCGAAAAAGCAAGATACACAAAATCATTGTAATAAAAAAGATGACCCCGTTTAATAGAGGTCATCTTCATTATATAGTCCATTCCTTTTTTCCTTACTGCTGGTTAAGTGTTAGCGAATGCCTTTCATGTAACCTTGAATCTTTGGTGATAAGGCCATCAGGGCCAGTCCAAGGATTATTGAAGCAACGCCAATCACTCCAAAATAAGCCATTTCGGTTTGAGGAGTGTAGAATCTGACGATTTGTGCGTTCAGTGCTTGTGCTGCTGCACTTGCCAGGAACCACAGGCTCATCGTTTGTGCCGAGAATGCGGCCGGAGCCAATTTTGTAGTCGCTGAAAGTCCAACAGGGGATAAACAAAGTTCTCCAAGCACTACAAGGAAATAGCTAAGTACAAGCCATAGCGGATTGACTAATGAGTCTGATCCACCGAAATAAACAGGAAGCAGGATCACCAGGAATGATAAACCGGCGAACAGTAGACCTATTGAGAATTTTTGAGGTATGGTCGGTTGGCGCTTTCCTAGTTTAATCCATAACCATGCGAATACTGGTGCAAGGGTAATGATGAACAAAGGGTTCAATGATTGGAACCATGCCGGGTTTATTTGCAATCCAGCAAAATTCAACTGTGTCCGTTTGTCTGCATAATTTGCTAATATAGTTGCACCTTGCTCTTGAATCGCCCAGAACATGACAGCTGCTATAAACAAAGGAATATAGGCTATCAATCGTGAACGTTCAACAGAAGTTGTTTTAGGGCTGCGGTACATGAAAATGAAATATAGGGTTGGAATAAGGATCCCTAGGATACCTACAAGATTAATAAAGGTTTTAATCGTTAAGATACCATTAGCGGCAGTGATGCCGATGATGGCAGCTACGATCAATGCAGCTATTCCCAATTTAGTGAATACGGTTTTCTTTTCATTTTGTGATAATGGGTTAGCAGGAAGAGTTCCAGCTAGGCCTAGGTTCTTTTTCTTTGTTACAACAAAGACGATTAGCCCAATTAACATACCAATTGCCGCCAGTCCAAAACCAAGGTGGAAGCTGTAGTTCAATCCGACTGTACCAACAAGAAATGGTGAAAGGAATGCACCCATGTTGATACCCATATAGAATATACTGAAACCGGAATCCCGGCGATCGTCATTTTCCGCGTATATTTCCCCTACAATGCTGGAAACATTCGGTTTTAATAAACCAGTACCCAGAACAATGAGTACCATGGAAACAAAGAACATGGAGAGACTGCCTGGTACAGCAAGGACAATATGCCCGAGCATGATCAAGATACCACCGTAAAATACGGATTTTGAAGTCCCGAAAATCCTATCAGCAAGCCAGCCGCCAATTATACCTGACATATATACTAAAGATCCGTAGATGGATACAAGGGCAAGGGCTGTGTGTTCATCAAGACCTAGTCCCCCTTTAGAAACTTCGTAATACATATAGTAAACAAGAATGGCCTTCATGCCATAATAGGAGAAACGCTCCCAGAACTCAGTAAAGAAAAGGGTGAATAGTCCTTTTGGGTTTCCAAAAAAACCTTTTTGAGGTACACTATCCACAATTTTCTGTTTATTTATCGTTGCCATACCTAGCCCTCCTTTTATTATTGTATAATAACTTTTATTTTCTCTGTTGTAAACAAATATTTAGTATATTTAAATAATTAAATTCAAAATAAATAATAGTAGCTATTTAACAAAGCACAAATCACACTAAAATTCCCCTAAAAAAACACCCAATCAATTTAGTCAATAGGAAGCTGCCATGAATGAATGTTGCCCTAACTTCACCCATGTATTACGTTTGATATCTGTTTGGTTATCATTCACAAATTAATGAGAATGATATAAAGAAAAAAACCCCAACCAAAACCGCTATATACATCGTATAATAGAAATAACAAAAAATGAGGAGGCACAAATATGATAGGGCTAGTAACCGTTGTATTGATATTTTCCATTCCCATTATTGCAATCCTAACAAGCCATTTCGAAAAACAAGCAAAAACCAAACAAAATATGATTAAAGACGAATTGGAACTCGAAAAACTTAAACACGCGAACTTCCTTATTGAAACGGAAAAAATGAGGCTCGAACTGGATCAGATGAAATTTGAGGAATCAAAAGACGAACCAAAGTTACTGTAATCGCGTAACTTTGATTCGTCTTAAATTAACGAGTATTTTGAGTTCTCCGTTTTAAAAACAAATCGCTCCTCATACATATAAGTTTAAATAAATAAGTTCTTAGTGAATATATTGATCCCCAACAAGAAGATCTGAAATAACCTTGGTCGGGATCGTAAATTCAACAGCACCCATATATCCTGGTGCTGCTTCATAGCTGTTAAAAGCGATCACAAGCTTGCCATTTTTGTTAATATAAAAGTTTTGTTTTGCATCAATACCTTTAAATTCAACAAATTCATCATCATCCACCCAATATATTTTATTGGGGTCCTCAGCCATTTGCTGCTTCATCTGTTCCTTAATATTTTCGTTTATTACCTGAAGATAGCGGTCATCTTTAAACAAGCTATTTAACGTTAATAGCACTTCATTTTTCTTGTCAACTGTATCAAATTGGCTTTCTGTAGAACTGGAAGCAGAAATCTTGTCGGTATAACGCTGGACGGATAATATCGTGTCATTATCGGTCAATATCTTATATCCGCTTTCGACTGAGATATTTCCATTTTCTCCTTCCTTCAGAGTAGACATGGAGTCCGTGAATTCCTTATAGAGCTGTTTGCTTTCCGCTAAGTATTTATCATTTAAGCTATTTTCTAGATGTTTATTTTCCAGACCTGAAATAGCTGGTGTTTTAATAACTGCTGAGGAATTATTTTCTTCTTTGTTCCATTCAATGAATGTAATCACTTTGATGACTTTTTCCACTATCGGAATGACGCTCATTGCTTTCGCCACTGCCGGGCTTATGTTTACGGAAGCTGTCACAATCAGAAGCGCTGCAGCCGCTGACACGAGGATATTCCTTCCAACCCTTGGCTTCTTCCTCGGCTTTTCATTCAAGGCTGCTTGAACGACATCTTTCAATTCTTTAGGGATCGGTGTTTTAAGATACTCTTCCCGCAGATCTTTTAGTTTTTTTTCCATTTTTTCGTTTCCTCCCGTTCAGTCATGTTGATCCGCAATAGTTGCAGGGCTTTATATAATCTTGTTTTAATCGTGCTTACATTCTCTTCCAGCACTTCCGCTATCTCTTCCAACTTCAGGTCTTCAAAGAAACGAAGAACGACTACTGTTTTATACTTGACCGAAAGTCCTTCCAGGGCCTTTTGCAAATCCAGGTCGGGGTAGTGATCTTCCTCTCCGCTGCGTAAGTATTCTATTGTTTCGTCATCGGCGACTGTCAGCTTCTTTTTCTTTCGCAAAACATCAAGTGACGTTCGGACTATGATCTTATATAACCAGCTATCTATAGAAGCAGTGTCTTTTATTTTGTTGCTGGAGGCAAGCGCTTTTCTAATCGATTCCTGCACGATATCTAGCGCATCCTCTTGATTTTTGACATAGTAAAAAGCAAGTCTGTACAAATTTTCTTGCCGTTCGGTTATCCGGGCCGTTATTAGTTGATTCATATCTAGATTTTTCATTGCATGCTAGAGCTCCTTACATTTAAATTACGTATCCTAGGTACAAAGGATAGACGCTCGACGGGCTTTAAAAGTTTGAAAATAGCTAAAGAAAAATTTCCATATAAAAAAATGAAATTTTTTACAAACTTTTAAGGCTTTTGGCGCGTCTATATAGTAGAATGATTATCGAGGTGGAATGCAACATGAAGAAACTAAATTATAAAAAAGTCTTTATTTTTCTATTTTGTCTAACAGCTGCAGTGGGAACGATGGGGTTAGCCATCAAAAGCCTTGCTTTTGATAAGAAGAGTACCGTTTCAGCCTATACAAACGATAAAAATTACCCAGAAGCTGATATTCAAACGTATTTGAAAGATAATACGAAAGGCGGTTATTCTGCCAGCAGACCCGTTCTGCATTTAGAAAATATCGACAAGCAACTAGAAGCTTACATAAAGAAAGAAATTAAGGATTATGAAAAGAAATGGAAAGCATCCGACGGAGAAGCATCCGAGCTTAACCTCACATACACAATCCTCCATTTCAGCAAGCAGACCATTACCATTTCCTTCGATAAATATGAACAAGTGGAAGGAAAGAAGCAGTCCGAATCTCGGATCTTCACTTATGATATTCCATCTCAGCAAAAGCTCTCTATAGAAGACATCTTTGCCACGGATACTGATTATTTATCCGTTTTATCCGATATTGTTTTAGAAGAGTTAACTGGGAAGGAAGAAGAAGGCATTTCACAGAGTCTTATTAAAAAGGAAAACAAACTGAAGGCGGCCAACTTCGATTCTTTTTCAGTCTTGAAAAATACGCTTGTATTCTACGTTAAGACTGATGATTCAACTAAGACACATACAATAGCCATCAAGAAGGAACTTTTTAACGATAGTTTGCTAGATTCATATCAAAGTAAAGAATTGAATGAGGATCGTGTAAAGGAATGGCAGCCGAAACATATCGTCGCTAAACTTCCCGTGCAAAATGAATGGATTGACCCATCAAAAAAGGTCATTGCCTTGACGTTCGATGACGGGCCACATCCAATTCACACCATGTCCATTCTTGAAGACCTGAACAAGTATGATGCACACGCGACCTTCTTTGTGCTTGGAAGCCGCGTACAGCACTATCCGGAAGTTCTGCAAAAAATGCTTGAACAAGGAAATGAGATCGGCAACCATTCATGGGATCATCCGCAGCTGACTCGCTTAAGCAAGAACAAAATCAAGAGTCAAATCGAACAGACCCAAGAAGCTGTAGAAAAAGCTACAGGTGCTGAGCCAAGTCTCGTCCGTCCCCCATATGGAGCGATTAACAGTAATGTGCGTGAATACATGGAGGATATGGAAGTCACACTCTGGGATGTCGATCCCGAAGATTGGAAAGAACGCGATGAAAAGAAAATCGTAAGCAAAGTGATGAGTAAAGCCAAAGACGGCAGAGTCATCTTAATGCATGATATCTACCAAACTAGCGCCCAGGCTGCAGGAAAAATCATCAAACAACTGCATGACAAAGGCTATCAGCTGGTCACTATTTCGGAATTGGAAAAGGTAAAGAAAGACCGTGAACTTTCCGGAATCGTCATAAATGAATAATCAAAAGGAAAGAGCCTGTTTCATCAACCAAAACAGGCTCTTTTGCATCAGATAAAATAAGCAGGCCTTTGATCATATAGCAAAGGTCTGCCCGTTTTTTCATTCACCAAGATCTACATTATGATAAACTTGTTGCACATCTTCCAAATCTTCCAATGCATCAATCATCTTTTCGAATTGTACCTGTGCATCTTCTGGAAGGGTTAGGTCATTTTGTGCAAGCATCGTCAGCTCTGCCACTGTAAAATCGGTGACTCCCGCATCCTTGAATGCTTGTTGTACAGCATGGAATTGTTCAGGTTCAGCATAAACGATGACCGCTTCTTCTTCTTCAATGATGTCACGTACATCAACATCCGCTTCCATTAACAGTTCAAGCACATCATCAGCCGTTTTACCTTCAATCCCGATGACAGCCGTTGCATCGAACATATAAGCAACAGAACCGCTGACACCCATATTCCCGCCATTTTTCCCGAATGCGGCACGTACATCAGATGCCGTTCGGTTCACATTGTTTGTCAATGCATCCACGATGACCATTGATCCATTTGGACCGAATCCTTCATAACGAAGTTCGTCATAGCTTTCTTCCGAACCGCCTTTAGCCTTTTCAATCGCACGGTCAATGATCGCTCTGGGAACATTGTACGTTTTGGCACGCTCAAGCACGACCCTTAACGCCTGGTTGGATTCCGGATCTGGTTCACCTTGTTTCGCCACTACATATATTTCCCGTCCGAACTTAGCATAAATCCGACTTGTGTTTGCATCTTTTGACGCTTTTTTTTCTTTAATGTTATTCCACTTACGGCCCATTATAAACACTCTCTTTCATCATTGAATATATACGAATAGATTATTAAGATACTGCCCCACGAGAAAACCCTTTACGGGAATCCTTTTGAAGATAGGCTATACGTTTACTAGATTATATTATACATCAATTGTATAAGTTTGAAAAAGTCCTGTACATCCCTCACTCGCATTAACCGGCGGCTTGGCGCTATATATTAAAAAATGCTATGGTGAACTTCAAGAGTGGTATAGTATGAAGTGATCGGAAAGGAGAGATGATTCATGACGGAAAACCAAATCATCATCGGGATACCCGGAAAGTGGAAGGACAGGGCAGAATTGATTCAAACGGTCGCTTCCCAAAGCGAAGGGTATCTGTTAGCCGGGAATATTTTTCATAACAAGGATAAGAACATAACTTTTCAGGCAGAAATCCAGGATTATGAACCCACTTTAAAAGAGACCTTCTCTTACGCTAGTAAAGATGCCTTTTCAGAGAGTTTATTAGCGGAAATAAATGAACATACCTTTACCGTTTATATAATAGCCGATATATCCGATATGGGAAATGTTACGGACTTGATCGATGCTGGGGCAGCAATCCTTAGGGCAGGCGGAATGGCAGTGAAAATAGAAACAGCTGGCATTGCGCATTCAAAGGAAGATTGGCAACAGCTTCATCAAAGCCCCGATATTCTCTCGGTATATGCCCATTTTGCCACGATTATCGGAGAAGAAGATTATTATTGTTCATTCGGAATGAAAGCTTTTGGTCTTCCAGATGCCGTGACACTTAACACAATGAGTCCGAAAGAGGCGGCTTCCCTACTTAACACATTTAATTATTACCATCTAGGTGAACGGCCTCTCTTTACAACTGGCGAAACCTTTAGCATACAACAAGATGCCCCCGACTTTATATTGACGGGCCTTCGGGACTTTAGATATGAAGAAGACCATCCCTTCTACAACCCGTTTGGATTGTGGAATTTAGGGACAAGTAAATAGAGGAGCGATGCGCTCCTCCTTTTTTATTTTTTCAACCGAATTTTTCACTGTTTTCCCCTTCATGTTCTTTCTTCACGAGTGACATGCCGCTCGCTTGGTATTTAAGAATCTTTTGAATGACCGTTCCAAGATGTGCACCCGCTTCAACTGGCGGGATGCCTCCTTTATGAATGTTGGAAATGACCATCCTCTCTGCTTCAATGATGCCCAAACAAGGTTTATAGCAAATATAAGCGCTTAATGATTCCGCACTGACAAGACCGGGCCGTTCGCCGATCAACAGGACAATGACCTCAGGCCTAAGGATTTCTCCAATATCATCCATCACGGCAACACGGCCCTTTTCAATATAGAACGGTGTACCTGCATCCAATTTTAACCCTGCCAAAGATTGTCTGAAAGATAAATAGACGTCCTCCACATTCTCTTCGATCGCCTTGGCACTTAATCCATCGGAAATGATGATTTGAACCGTTGGAGCCTTTATGCATTTGGCTTCGATTATCCGCTTTGCTTCATCCGAAAGCTTCCTACCATAATCCGGACGCCGTAAATAGACTTCCTTATCATCGGCCTTCGTTTTCACCTTGAATAAATCCAAGCGTTTCAATAGAGTTTCACTGACTTCACCATAAACAGCATCAACGGCCGCCGCATGGTCAAAACGGAATTTCAGCCAAGAATCCGTTTTAGGACGTGTCCCCGATCTGCCTATCCCTATCCGGGCAGGGGTTTTCGCTATCAAGGCATCCAATTCTTCTTTATTATTCGGATCTTTCATTCCCATATCATCCACTCCTAATGGTTAAATATAGTTGGATCACCGGCACGCTTCGTTAACTTGCCGTTTTCCAGAATCCCCATCTTCTCCAGCCAAGCTTCATATAATGGGGCAGGCCGCTTATCCATCGTTTGTCTCAATGTCGCTATATCGTGATAACTCAAAGACTGATAGTTTAACATGCAGTCATCCCCCATCGGAGTTGCGATGATGAAATTCACACCAGCCGCTGTTAAAAGTACACCCAGGTCCTCGATATCATTCTGATCCGCCTTCATATGATTCGTATAGCAAATATCCACTCCCATCGGCAGACCATGCATCTTTCCCATGAAGTGATCTTCCAACCCGGCGCGGATGACCTGCTTGCTGTTATATAGATATTCAGGTCCGATGAATCCAACGACCGTATTGACAATGTACGGATCAAAATAGCGGGCAAATCCATAGTTCCTGGCTTCAAGCGTCACCTGATCGATTCCGAAATGCGCTTCCGCCGATAGCTCGGAGCCTTGCCCCGTTTCAAAATAAAGATGCTGCGGACCTGTTCCGGTCCCATGGGCCTTTGCCACCTCGTTGGCTTCTTCGAGCAATTGAACGTCAATTCCAAAAGAACGATTGGCCGCTTCCGTTCCGGCTATGCTTTGAAAGATCATATCAGCAGGCGCCCCCTGCTGTACGGCCTTCATTTGAGTGGTCACATGCGCAAGCACACAATTCTGGGTCGGGATGTTCCACTTCTGGATTACGTCCTGTGTCGCATGAAGCAGCCGCTTTACACTTTCGACTGAATCATCAACAGGGTTGATTCCAATGAGAGCATCCCCGATTCCATAGGAGAGACCTTCTTTCAAAGAAGCGAGCATGCCAGCCACATTGTCGGTCGGGTGGTTAGGCTGAAGGCGCGAGGCAAGCGTTCCCTTGTATCCAATCGTACTATTATTCTTGGTGAGCACTTCGACTTTATTGGCAGCATGGATAAGGTCAAGGTTCGACATGATCTTGGCTGCAGCAGCAATCATTTCACTATTCAACCCCCTGCTTATTCGCTTTAAATCGTCGCCTGTCGTTTCGTCACTCAAAATATACTCACGAAGCTCGGCAACGCTCCAATTCTTCACAGATTGATAGATGGTTCCATTGATGTGACCATCTATGATCCGTGACACTTCATCCTCTTCCGGGGAGAGTAGTGGATAATTCCTAATGTCTGCCAAAGTCAATTCGCTAAGCACACCTTTCGCCGCAATCCGTTCTTGGACAGAATCCGCTGCAATTCCCGCAAGCCTATCTCCTGATTTCTCTTCATTCGCTTTTGCCAAGACTTCTTTCAACGATTTGAATTGATGGATTTCCCCAAAGTATTGAGTAGATAATTTCATCGTATACTCCTCCGTTTCTTAGTTGTGGAAGGTCAGTGTTTTTACGACAACCGGAACGACCCCTGTCCGCAGCAGCTTTCCTATATCTAAATAATCACCATGTTCCACTTGTGTCTGATCAATGCAGATGACCGGCAAGTCTGGTTGGTTCGCTAGAAATGTTTGACCAAGCACCTTCCCATAATCACTATCCATGACAATTATCAGGGGCTGCTGCTGATTTGGTTTTTGCTTCAACGCCTCGGTAAATTCGGCTGAGAGCTGCTGTATGTCCCGAAATGATAGATAAGGCAAATTCGTTAAATAAAAGGCAAAATTCAGTCCCTCCTTTAGTGGATCGTATATCGTTATCGCATCCTGAACCGATTGTGCCATTATCCCGGTTCCATCATCCAGCACGCCTTGAAAATCGATGCGGTAGACTGGGATATTACGGACTGGGAGATGAGAATCATTCACCTCGATGGTAGCTCCGCTAATTTCAGTTGTATGTGTGCCTGCTCCTAGAACAGTCGCCCGAACTGTTTCAACGGGCTGTTTCCACTCCCATGCAGCCAATACTTCATTTTCCTTTATAGAGGTTGCAAGCATCATGCCGATATCCTGAAAGCGTTTGTCCATCCGTTCTTCATGATAGATGCAATCACTGACACCTCCCGAGAACATCAACCCCTCTATTCGTCCTGTCCAAGATGGCTCCTTCCCGACTAAAAGAAGTTCATCTTCTTTTGTGTATGAACCAGCCAAAAACCTCGAAAGCACCTTAGACATTTCATTTGCGATGATTACCCCATCAACATTCAAAGGTGAATACCCTTTTGATTTCAGCCATTTTCCTATTGAGGGAGCAACCTTAACCTTCGCTCCCTCCCATTCCACCAAACGGCCTCCTATATGCAGTGTGCAAGTTCCGCAAAGCATACCGGAACGGTATACGGCAATATTCGCCGTTCCCCCGCCAATATCTATATTCGCTATAGTCTTACCTGTCTCGATCGAATGTTGATAGGCACCAGATCCCTTTGCGGCAATGATTCCCTCCAAATCCGGACCAGCTGCCGCTACAAGGAATTCCCCTGCCGCTTTGGATAACCGGTATACCATTTCTTCTGCATTTTGTTTGGTTGCCGTTTCACCTGTGATGATGACGGCCCCTGTTTGTATGTTTTCCATCGTAATCCCGGCTTGATGATATTCACTTTCCACCATTCTTTGAACAGCAGGTATATCAATTACCGTATCGGATAAAAGCGGGGTCTTGAAAATGGGACTTCGATACAGAATTTTCTTATCGGTAATTTCTATTTTTGGCACCTGTCCGCCACCCGCCACATTCCTAAGCGAAAGCTCACTGATAACAAGTTTTGTCGTACTAGTGCCAATATCGATTCCTGCACTGATGATTCGTTCCGCCTGTTCATTCATTAAATTCACACCTCAGTTTTACACCACTTGGATTTCATCGCTTTCTTCTTCCTGGTTTTTCGTTTTATATTCATTTATGCCGATGACTCCCGCTGCACGATCTTTTTCTTCTAATTCCAAAGCTTTCGGAACGGACAGCCAGTAAGCAAGACCGATTCCAATAGCGCCGGCAGATAGCTTGCCTACTATGACGGGTAAAATTAAGGATGGCTGAAAGTTGGCTGTGAAAGATAAATGATCGCCTAATAGGAAAGCTGCACACACAGCGAAGGAAATGTTTATGACCTTATCCTTCGGCGGCATATCTTTAACAAGTTTGAACATCGCCAATATATTGGCTACCGTGGCTAATATCCCTGCACTCCCCGCTTTGCTCAATCCGATTTTCCCGCCCATCGCTTCAAGCGGCTTGCCTGCATATTTTTGAATCAGGTAAATCATTGGAAAAGCACCTGCCAGCATAATCCCGATATACCCCGCCGTTTCCAGGGCACGGAACTGGTCCGCCTTATCGGCCATGATGGGATGGAACCCCCAAGCACCAAATACATTGGAAAACAGTCCGGTGAAAATCTCCACGATTGAAACCACGAGTACAAGTTTAATCGCGGCATCCAATATTTTCCCAAACCACATGAACCCTTTGATCATCAAATCCGGCAGGAAATAAAGACCTAAAGCAAGCAGCACCACAAAAATAAGAAGAGGAGAAAGATTCATGGCAATTTTCAAATAGCTCAACGCGAATTCGTGTGTCGAGTCCGCATTCGTGGAAATCACTTCGCGAATTTTCGAATTCGTTGCCACCACTAGCACGCTTGAGATAAAGGCGCCAATGGGAATCGTCAGGATCCCTGACATGACACCAAGTGCCATATATTTATGATCACGCTTCTCTAGCATGGCAAGCCCCATTGGAATCGAGAATACAATCGTTGCTCCAGACATGAATCCGACAATCATCGCCATGATCCAGCCTTCATATGATTCCTGCAGCTCGGCCGCCAATTGGTAACCGCCCATATCCGTTGCCAAAATCGTTGTTGCAGCGAGGGCGGGATCTGCACCGATCGCTGCGAAGATCGGGCCGCATACTGTATCTATGAACCATGATAAATAAGGGATTGAGGCCATGATTCCAGCTGCCGGGATAAATATATGGCCAACGGTATGCAAGCCTTCCATGAACTGTTTGCCCAAGCCTTGCTCACTGTCTTTAATCGATGCCAAAGCACCGACAACGGCACACACCATAATGATATAAATAACGAATTTACCTACCATCTCCATACATATTCCCCCTGAATTTACGATTTGATTTGGCCTATCGACTTTTAAAAAAGGGTATAAAAAAAGACGCCTTTTATAGCCCAAACTTTGGTTATTTCAGTAGAATTGCCTACCTACAACCAATTTGGTCCATCAAAGCGCCATTGCTTCATCTATTTACTTGTTTTTGATCCTTTGTAACGATTAGGCGTGCCACTGTCTCCATGGAAAGCTGCTTATCCATGCTTAGCTTCCTCAGCTTGTTGTAAGCGGTTTCTTCCGATACATTCTTCCTTTTCATGATAATCCCTTTTGCCTTTTCAATGACTTTACGATTTGTGAGCGTTTCATCCAATTGGGCATTTCGTTCCTGATACTTTTTTGCATTGGCTGCTTGCAGTAAAGCTATCTCCACTGCCGGAATCAAATCCGCCTCCGTTATTGGCTTTACAAGATATCCTACGATATTTGCCCGTTTCGCCTCGTCGATATATTCACGCTGGCTGAATGCAGTTAAAAGCAGGACCGGTATCTGAAAGGTATTGGAAATCACCTCGCTAGCCTTAAGCCCATTCATTTTAGGCATTTTTATGTCCATCAAAACGAGATCCGGCTGCAGTGCATGTGCCAATTCAATCGCCTTCTCGCCGTCACGTGCATGTCCAACCACATCGAAGCCTGCATCCTTAAGCATAATCGTTATATCAAGGAGAACGATCGATTCATCTTCCACGACCAAAATCCTCTTGACCACGTCCCCCACCTACCCCTTGTATGGAAATCTTACAGAAGCCAGGGTACCACCTTTAATCCGATGGATCGAAAACTCCCCATCCAAATCATTTTCCACCGTCATGCGGATGATATCCAGCCCCAAAGAAGGTTTCACTGCCGGCGAATATCCGATGCCATCATCCTTAACTTGAATCTCCAATTCAGAACCATCCTTTTGAAAGCATACGGTAATCTTCCCTTCCGTTCCTTCCATGAAAGCATGCTTCACACAATTATGAATGAGCTCATTCACCACCAGCGCGACGGAAATGCCAATGTCGGAATCAATGGAATGAAGCTCCCCCGTATATTCAATGCTTAGGAAATTACGGGCATGATCCTCCGTACAAATAATCATATCTCCTATTTTCTTAATGAGCTCCAATAAATCAACGTGATCGACATGTCTGCTTGCCAAAATGATTTCATAAACCGACGATATGCTTAACACCCGGTTCAAACTGACTAATAAATGGGGCTTGCTTTCTTCAGGGGCCCCTATCCTCATTTGCAGCCTAAGTAAACTGGCAACAGTCTGCAAATTATTCTTCACCCTATGATGAATTTCACGAATGGCTACTGACTTGCTAATCAGCTCTCTCTCTTTATCCCGCAGTTCGGTCAGATCCCGGATGATGATGAACGTTTCATTGGAATTCTTGTTGCCTAAATGGAACTTCTTTATTTGGAAAATCTTTTTACCAATGTTCATTTCCATCATTAAAATCTCTTCTTTTGAAGCAAGAACATCGGCAAAGCCAGGAAAATACTTTAAAATGGGGTCCCCTAACACACATTCGGTCAAACATATTTCCGTTACTAAATTAATGGCGGCAGGATTCGTATAGACAAGTCGGTTCTGGCTATTAATCAGGAAAATGGACTCTTCGATAAATTCAGGAACTAAGGAATTTTGTTGATCTTGCCTCCCAAACTGATTTAACGTTTCAGGTTCTTCTTGAATCACCTTTTCCATGATCAAAACGGCTATGACCCGATTGCATTCTCCCTTGACCGGAACGACACTTTGCTGGACCATAGCTCCCTCTTGAGTCAATGCCCGATTCACGAACATGTCCTTTCCGGTCCGCAATACATAAAATACTGCCGGCTCAAAAGCCTCATAGGCAAATTTCCCGACAACCGGATGATCATAAACCGATTTTACGGAATGTGCGCATGCCTCTGCCACGACTACGGCATGCTTCCCTTCAAGCACCGGACAATCAATAAAGACATTCGCTTTATTCAAATTGGCTATCAACGATAAATTCGCAGACAGGTTTTCAAGAGTTTGAATATCCTTGTCCAGTAAGTGAGTATGCATCTCACATAATTCTCGGACAGTAGTTGTCCGTTCCATAGGCAAAACCCCAATAAACGTTTATTCATGGATATTATTATTGATTATTATAGTTACCTCCCTTATTTTTGTCAATATTCAAAATATTCAAATGTTATGTATTCTAACATTAGATAACGATATTTAAATAGTATTCAATTTCATGGCCGCCCTTGCATTAGCAGGAGTCATCTGGCAAAATTGGGTCCACTTTTACCTGCCCTTGTTTTTTATCTGGTTCCTCTTAGCTAGCTCTATCTTATCATCGCTCAAACAAAAACGTTCATCATTAAATTGCTTAGTTGAATGACAAACAATTTAATTTAAACGAAGTCTCCATTTACCCTAACCGACTGACCCGTAACCCATTGGGCTTATTTACTCACTAAAAAACGAAACCACATTGGCAATGTCGATCCTGCCCTCGACCTCTATATATTTCAAGACTTGTGTTTCATTTCTTAGTCCATATAATACCAACTGCTCCCTGCCAAAAGATTTAAAAATATTCACGGAGTCAGTTGTCCCCTTCCATACTCATGAATTTCGTCTATTCTGGTTATAGTAAAAAAGAAAATAACGGAGGAGGTACATTCCATGAAAAGTTCAAAGGAATTTGTTGAAAGCATTCAAGAGCAGCAGAAAAAGGAAGAAGGCAATTTTCGCCGGCAAGGTAACGGCAACCCCGCGCAGAAATTACCGAATAAAAAACATTAATGCCCATCACCAAAAAATCCCCGCCTTATATTAAGGCAGGGATTTTTTCATTCCGATGTACCTTTTTTCTTCTTCATCACTTCGATTTCTTTTGAAAATGCATCTTCTATCTCCCTTTTATCTCCATACAAAAGGAGGTTATCCCCTAATTTAATTTTATGCTCATATAACTCTTTCCTGATTATCACTTCTCCGCTTTCAATAAATAAAATATTGATGTCCGCTCCATGTGGTATGACATCAAACGCTTTGACATCTATGAATTCGGAGTCCTCATAAATATCAATCTCCATGACCACGTCTTCATCTTCTAAAAATAGGACATCTTCTATCGGATGTTCCCATAATTCATAATGATTGTACATCTCACTGCGCATCTTATTCGATATTCTATTATTCAGGAATGGAGTTTTCACAAAAATGGCTAAGGCCACCAATATTCCAATAATGATGCTTAACTCCATCAACCGAAGGTCATCTGTAAGCAATGTACTAATCGATGAAATGATGACAGCAAGTGAGAAAACACCAAATAAAATTAAAAACATGCTTATTTTCCTTCGAACGGGATGATCAATAATGGATTTAGACTCGTCAGTTGTAAAACCAGTACCTGTCAGCATGGAGATAACCTGAAATCTGGCTACAGTGCTTTTTAATCCAGTCAATTTCAACAAGGTAACCGATATTTCAATAACAAGAACAATGATTATAAAATAAAGTAGCATAAACACTAAATTCATCATAAAGATCACTTCCTCATTTATGGTTTACCCCAATCCCGGCAAAGAAATCGCAATTGTTCTTGTTTTTATTTTCAAGTTTCCCATCATTCACTTACTGCGAAGATGGCATGACAAACAAAAAAACACAGTAAGATCCAAATCTGAATCCTACTGCGTTTCTTATTTATAAAACAGGATCTACAACTTCCAATTTCATTATGATTATGTTTCATATCAAATGGTCTTCAGCAGCAGTTTTTTTAACAGCGGTGTAAATTGTTCGGGTAATTCAGCTACACTCGGAATCATTAACCGTTCTTTTCCATAGATGTTTTTCATCGTCATTTCTTCACTTTCATCTACACTGCCATCCGCTAAAAACAAGCCTAGGACTTCTATTCCTTTTTTCCTTGCTTCTGTTACGGCAAGATGTGTATCGACAATTCCATTTTGATCATAATCGCTTGCTGCCGGCTCACCATCGGAAAATACGAGCAAGAAACGGTTTTTTTCACGTCTTTTTTCCAATTCCATTGTGGCCACCCTGATACTGTATCCGTCCCGGTTGTCTTCCTCCGGTTCAAGCTGCATGATTTTCGCTCCTGAATTCAGATAAAAAGAATCGGAATGGGACTGGATTACATGGAAGTAATTCGGCTGATATCCTTCTCTCACTTCATTTGCATCTTCCCAAAATCCTACGATCGAGTGAGGAATCCTTAATTTTTTCAGCACTTCATGAAACAGGACGACTCCCCGTTTCGTTTCATCCATTTTGTTATGCATTGAAGCCGAGCAATCGATAAGCAATGTGAATACGGCATCCATTTCATTTGAATCCTGGTTCTTTTTATAAAAGACCCTTGGATTTTCTTCAAGTACAAGCGGCAGTAATTTCTTCGATAGACGGCCAAATACCAAATCTTTTCTTGGTGCATTCTTTTTATTTTCCAATGTCTTTTCAATTGTACTGGAGAGTTTTCTCTTAAACGGTTCGATATCGGCAACAAACTCACGGTAACGTTTCTCCTCAGTAAGTGTTGGTATTTTGGCTTCTTTAATTACCTGGACGACGTCTTTATTTTCTTCACCAAATGGATGTTCACCACTTTTGCCAATATTCGTTTGTTTCTTCTCTAGCGTTTCCTGCTGATTGTATTCCTTTTGCTGACTTTCCCCTGATGAGCCCTGAATCGAAGCCAGTGCTTGGTCGGCATCTTCCGCTTCACGCGCACCTCCGCCCATCAGATTTGTTTTCGTTCCTTGCTCCAATTCAAATTGAAGAAAGGTCGAATTATTCTCGCCGTTCTTATTCTCTCGATGCCAAGTCGAGAACTTTTCATCAATGAACTCACTTTTTTCTTCGTCTACATCTTCTGTATCATCGTTCAACAGTTCATCATTTCTAGTCAGTTCATCAAATAAGGTATTTGCTGTATACTTCTCCACATTTGCAATGGGGAAGATGAAATATTCATTCATCGTATCATCGTATCCATCGTTCACACGGAAAACGATTTGCTCGCAAATCCTCGTGATATCACTGGTTTTAGTGGCTTCAAAGACAGAATGGATGAACGGTTTGAGTTTCTCCAGTTCTTCCAGCTGCCGTACATTGGCTCTAGGAAAAATCGGATCAGGCCTGTCAGATTGAAGCAGTAAATATATGAGGCAGTATAATTCATCCAGTGCAAAACTTCTGGTGACATTCGTTGCTAATTGGCTTTCGAAATATTGTTTAAGGTAAGCCCTCCTTACCGAAAACCATTTTTTCGTGCCTGGCCTTTCCTTCTTCACCAATTCTTCCAACCGCAAGTCTTCCAGTATAGCGAATAATTGGGCTGCAAACTTCGGAAGCGAACTTTCCCCGATTATGTCCTGATATTCCTTCATGTTCTGGATTGTTGAATGATGCAGCGTACCTATCGTTCTAAGCAGCACATCTGTTTTCAGCCCGGCTTCCTTCACTTCCTTATTTCCGTTTTCCCAAAAATGGCTGGCTGTTACCTTATTCTCGATCAAATCAATGAAAGAGCCATAATTGTATTCGAACTCCAACTCAGGAATGCCGGATAAGACAGTCGAGAGATCCTGCAGCTGTAAAAAAAGGGCCGTATCAATTATTGAATCATTGAATCGGATATACTTCATGAGGCATTCTCCTAGTTAGAATAATGTGTCAGCCAAGTTCTTCACAAACTCACGCTCCCGTTCCTCGTCCAACTTATCCACAACGGAACGGAGAATTGCCCGTTTAGGCGGGATCAATACACTCAGATCGCAAGCATCGAGCAAAGCCCGGATCGATGCCGCATCTTCAGCCACTTTTCCTTGATTCACGGCGTTTATCAAATCACTCGACAGTTTAACGAACAATTCTATATTTCTTGGATCTTTCAGCTTTGTATTGGTTTCTATCAATTGCTTTAACTGCTCCCCTTCGATATAAGGAACTTCGATTACAACAAACCTATTTTTTAGAGCTTCATTCAGCGGCACTGTACCGACATACCCTTCGTTGATTGCAGCAATTACATTAAAGCCATCTTTTGCAGTAATGACTTCATTCGTGAACGGATTCGTTATCGTCCTTCTGTAATCAAGCACCCCATTGATAAGCGGAAGTGTTTCCGGTTTCGCCATGTTGATTTCATCTATATATAGGAAATGACCGTGAGTCATCGAATTGATCACAGGCCCAGGTACGAATTCTATCACCTGTTTTTCATCTTTATAAGCCAACGTCTTGAAGCCCAATAAGCTTTCGGCATCCAAGTCGACTGAGCAGTTGACACTGAACATCGGCTGGTTGAATAAATTAGATAATGTCTCGGCAAACTTTGTTTTCCCTGCCCCTGTCGGCCCCTTCAAAAGGATATTCTTCCCCATGCTTAAGGCAGTGATGGCATCTACCATCAACTCGATCTCGGGAGGCAGATACCCGCCGCTCCTGATCAATTCCTCAAATTGAGCAGGATTTTTTTTATTTGCTTGTAATATATTTGCGATTTCTAATGGTAATCGATTAATCATTATGTCCCTACACCCCTTTCTGAACATTTTAAGGCTCTTTCCCATTAAAAACAAACACTAAGGAAAAGAGCTGTCATCAAGACAGCTCCAGTTTATAGACAAACTCGAAGTAACGCAGTTTTTTTATTTAAAAAACGTTCCAGTTGATTTCAGAAATAAAGTTTCTTCAATCTTTTCAGTAAATTAGACTATGAACTAGTCCCAGTCCAGCCTAAAGTTTTTCTAAAATTCAAGTTGATTGGAACGGGTGCGCGGGACTCCGGGAAAAGCGAGTGCCTGGAGTGGAAATCAACAGGCCCCTCAAAAAAACAGTAGGCAAACTCAATTATTATCGAGTTTGCCTCCTGTTTAAAGAGCTGTCATCAAGACAGCGCCTTTCATGATTTGAAGTTCATTCTCATATAGTTAATGAAGACCTTAATAGGCTTCCTCAGGGTCGGTTTCATCAAGCTTATCATATAGCCCAATAAACCGCCGATTATGGCAGGAATCACCCACCCTATCCCCACACTATATAGTGGAAGGTATTGGTTGAAAAGAACCGAAACAGTTTCCATTTTAATTCCTGATGCTATTAATCCATCCATTGTGCTGATGATGGCCGTTAATAATAAGCTTACTAAGTATACCTCCGATTTCCCTTTGAAAAGGGAATGGAAGAACGTTAGCACAATCAAAACGATCGCCACGGGGTAAAGCGCCGTTAATACAGGCACCGTAATGGAAATCAGCTTGGCCAAACCTACATTGGCAACAGCCGCACTAAAAACGGAGAAGATGACGACAAATGATTTATACGAAATAACAGGCAGTATTTTATTGAAGTACGTAGAACAAGCCGTTATCAACCCAATGCTTGTAGTTAGACATGCTGCGATCACAATCAATCCCAATAACACTGCACCGGCCGATCCGAAAAAATGATTGGAGGCTTGAGCCAAAACGTCTCCGCCATTATCCAGTTGACCCAGTTTTTCCACACTTGTCGCTCCGACATAAGTCATGGCCGTATAAACGATCACCAACAAAGAAGCGGCTATTATGCCGGCTTTTATACTTAAGCCTAACACTTCTTTTCTTGAAGTGATTCCCTTATCTTTGATTGTATTAATGATAATGATCCCAAAAGCAAATGCAGCCAGTGTATCCATTGTCAAATACCCTTCTTTAAATCCTTTAAAGAAAGAATTATCTGAATAATCTGCCGATGGTGACTGAATTTCACCCATTGGGCTAATAATTGCGACCACAATGAGGATCCCGATGAAAATCAATAATAATGGTGTTAATATTTTTCCGACAACATCCAGCATTTTTGATGGATTGATGGATAATAAACAGGCAATTCCAAAGTATATGATCGTGAATATCAGCAGTGGTAAAAAACCGACGTCATTGGAAAGGAAAGGTTTTATCCCTATTTCGTAAGATACACTACCCGTTCTCGGAAGAGCGAAAAGCGGTCCCAATGATAAGTAAAGAACGACCGTGAAAATGAGGCCGAACAAAGGGTGTGCCCTGCTTGCAAGCGATTGGACATCATTTTCTCCTGAAAAACCAAATGCCAATATTGTAATGAATGGCAATCCAACCCCAGTAATGATGAATCCTAAACTAGCCGACCATAAATTGGTCCCAGCGGATTGACCGAGCATGGCAGGAAAAATTAAGTTTCCTGCACCAAAAAATAAGGCGAAAAGCATTAATCCTGTAATAATAATAAAAGAAAGTGGTGCTTTCTGTGACATAATGAGGCCTCCATTGTTTTGATTCTCTTAAACGAAGAAAAGAGTTGTCCATCAATTTCCGATAAAGGTGAAATGAACTTCTGTCTACTCTATCTATCTGTTAACATGTACCTACATGAAACTATGAATTACACATAACTCTTCTTACTATAAAATCCGATTGAAGGTTTGTCAAAACTATTTCATTAATTATTCGGAAAAATCTTTCTTTTCTTACTTCTTATTATGAAAATGAGTGAGGCATTTAGATTCAACAGGAAATTTGAGTAAAAAGTACTGCAATTCATTTTGCGAATAAAATATTCTAATATTCAGTTATTTTTTTATATCTATATAAAAACAAGAAAAAAGGAGAAGGAAATATGATTACTGAAAAAGAAAAGATGGTGAACGGGGAACCTTATATGGCTGCGGATCCAGAATTAATAAGGGATAGGGAAAATGCGAGAAAGTTAACCCGGTTATACAATCAGACAACCGAAAATGAAGGGGATGAACGAACCGCACTGCTGAAACAGCTTTTCGGTTCCATTGGAACAAATATATATATTGAACCCACTTTTCGCTGTGACTATGGATATAACATTACTGTCGGGGAAAACTTTTATGCTAATTTTGATTGTGTCATATTGGATGTTTGTGAGGTAAAAATTGGCAGGGACTGCATGTTGGCTCCCGGAGTGCATATCTATACTGCCACACATCCGCTGGATCCCTTCGAACGCTGTTCTGGAGTGGAATATGGAAAGCCGGTTACGATAGGGGATCATGTATGGATTGGCGGAAAGGCCATCATCAATCCTGGCGTTACAATTGGGAGTCATTCCGTCGTCGCTTCAGGGGCCGTCGTAACAAAAGATGTTCCTGATGGGGTTGTTGTCGCTGGAAACCCAGCGAAGGTCATCAAGCAAATTGAAGGAATTGAATAGCAGAGCTCACCTCGTCCTTGAGTGGCCCTGCCTCCATTTGTCCGTTAAATATTCCTTAATGCTTCCGCTATCACAGTATCCCCAGAGATTAAATCGAAAGAACGCTTGTAGGTATTTTCCTCGGTCAATGAAGCAAAAATCGTTCGAGCCACATCTTCCCGTGAAATCGAACCCCTTTCCAATTCTTCAGCGGCAGTCACTTTGCCCGTTCCCGGTTCGTTCACAAGCCCGCCAGGCCGAATGATAGTAAATATTAAATCGCTATGTAACAATGCCCTATCCGAATAGTGCTTGGCCACATAATACGGTTTGATTGCTTCATTCCAGTTTTCGCGATTATTGGCCTGAAAAGCACTCACCATGATAAATCGGTCGATTCCCAAATTTTCTGCCGCTTCAATCGTTTTAACAGCACCATCCAGATCAATCAACAGCGTTTGATCAGCTCCGGTGCTTCCTCCGGATCCCGCTGTAAATACGATGGCATCACAGCCTTTTGCCGCATTCGCAATCTCATCCACTGATCCAATTAAGCTGACGACTGCAGATTCAATTCCATTTTTCTCAAAATGTTTCCTTTGTTCTTCTTTACGAATCATTGCCCTTACACTATGATCCGGGCTACCTTTTAATAAATCTACTAAGTGTTTACCGATCTGCCCATTTGCCCCAACTACGAATACTTTCATAAAGTCAGCTCCCATAATGGTTAGTTTGGTTACAATTCAAATTATTTCATGTACTCAGAACATTATCAAACAATCAGCCCGTCATACATTGGAAAAAGTTTGGCAACCACCTATATATATTTTATAATAATGACAATACGTGTTCTTTAGGGACATAAAGGGGAGGTGTAAAGATGGCAATAAGAATATTGATGCCACCTTCTGCAGCGTCTCATGCAAAGCCTAGTGTTGGAGGCGATACTTTGCATGGGGTTAAATTAAGCTAAACTTAATCGCCCGACTTATCATTTCTAATATTTGGCTTTGCACCTTATTTCATTCTTAAAAAAGAATAAGGGGCTGGCAGAAATGAAATATATAAAAGCAACGGCCGTTTTGCCTGAAAAGCTGATCGTTGAAATTCAAAAGTATGTACAAGGAGAAACCATATATATCCCTAAACCTGAAAAGGCCCACCACAAATGGGGAACCTGTTCGGGATCAAGGGAATTGATCGATGACCGAAATGCCTCTATCAAATATGCATTTAATGACGGGCATAGCATCCATCAATTAGCCGAAGAACATTTTCTCTCCGCGGAAACCATAAAGAAAATCGTTTATTCTAAATAAGATTGCATGAATAGCACTGATAGTGATATCAGTGCTATTCATATGCCGAGTATGTTTCTTAGTCGTTTTCCCCCTTTTAATGCAGGTGCGATTTCTGTAAAGTAATAAATAGAAACGGGTATCATGTGACAAGTATCGCGCATCAGAAACAGGAGTGAAGAAAATGGAACCTTTTATCAGAAGCGAGCAGTATAACTTCATTAAATCACAAACACAGATTCTCATAAATGGACACGCGACCGCCAACGATAAGGATGTGATCCACACCCTGAAAACAGTCGCAAAAGAAAGAGTTTTAAGCTTATTCAATGACTTGAGCGAAGAGCAAAAACAACTTCTGGATCCAGTGGATACCATTAAAGATCCCGCACAAGCCGAAATCTTTCTCTTACAGGTAAAACCCTTTGTGATCCCATTTAAAGAAGTAACCGAAAAAACGATAAAAAAGTTATTTCCTAAGGCAAAGAAATTAAAAGCGCCTTTGTTGGAAAACATGGATTTGAGAGAGATTTCATATTTGGGATGGGATGATGTCGGATCCGGAAAGAAATTCATCATTGCCCACAGGCAAAATAAACTCACCGGATTGCACGGAACCATTAAACCAGCCAACAAAAAAGGGATTTGTGCCATTTGCAGCCGCTTTGAAGAAATAGGGATGTTTATGTCTGAAACAAAAGGAACCGTCCAAGGGACATTCATAAAAAAAGGGAATTATATTTGCCTGGATAGTATGAAATGCAACCAGAACATAACCACTTTAGATAAAATGAATGATTTCATCGAGCGCTTGAAATAGTACGGAAAAGCAATCCTTTATAGCGAAGGATTGCTTTTTGGCGTTTGGACTTTTACTCATGAATTTCGTATCCTCGTAAGTTTTGGTGCTTTACTCGATTAGTTTTAGTGTCTTACTTGTGAGTTTTGGCCTTTACTCGTGAGTTTAGTGCATTTACTCGTGAGTTTTGCCCTTTTACTCGTGAATTTTGGGCTTTTACTCGTGAATTTCGCCCTTTTACTCGTGAATTGTACGTTTACTCGTGAGTTTCGGCTTTTACTATTGAATTTGGTACATTTACTTGTGAGTTTTGGCCTTTACTCGTGAGTTTAGTGCATTTACTCGTGAGTTTTGCCCTTTTACTCGTGAGTTTAGTGCATTTACTCGTGAATTTCGCCCTTTTACTCGTGAGTTTCACTTTTCCCAACACAAACAAAAGAAGCACCATAATGATTGATTATGGCACTTCTTTTGAGATTAAGGCAATACCGATGCGCCCATCAAGTAGCGGTCCACTTCACGTGCTACTTCACGGCCTTCATTGATCGCCCAAACGATGAGGCTTTGCCCTCTTCTTGCATCTCCGGCGGCGAAAACGCCTTCGACATTCGTTCTGTATTCGCCATAGGCGGCATCAATTTTTTGATTGACTGTTTCAACGCCAAATTGAGTTAAAAGCGGCTGTTCAGTCCCTTCAAACCCGATTGCGATGAAAACGAATTGTGCAGGCCATACTTTTTCAGTTCCCGGAATTTCCCTAAAAATGTATATTCCATTATCGCCTTTGACTTTTTCCATGGAGATTGTATGCAGTTCTTTAACATTGCCATTTTCATCGGCTATGATTTTCTTTGTTTGGATTGAATATTGACGCGGATCTTCACCAAATTTCGCTTCCGCTTCTTCATACGCATATTCAAGTGAAAAAACATTTGGGTAGGCAGGCCACATATTATCGGATGTACGGGCCGTCGGAAGGATTGGATGCTTCCCGAATTGTACGACGCTCTTACATTCTTGGCGAAGGGCAGTCGCGACACAGTCAGCTCCTGTATCCCCGCCCCCGATGACGATGACATCCTTACCCTTTGTATCTAAAAACTTGCCGTCTTCAAAATTGGAGTCCAACAGGCTTTTAGTCGAAGTGGTCAAGTAATCCATTGCTAGGTGAATGCCTGATGCCCCGCGACCTTCAATTTCCAGGTCACGCTGCTTTTGGGCACCTGTGCATAGGATGACTGCATCGTATTGCTCTTGCAGTTCTTCGGCTGAAATATCTTTTCCCACTTCTGTATTGGTAATGAAATCGATGCCTTCCTGGGTCAATAATTTGATTCGGCGTGCAACGACATCCTTTTCAAGTTTCATGTTTGGGATGCCGTATGTCAACAGCCCGCCTGCACGGTCGGAGCGCTCATAAACCGCGACCGAATGACCTGCTTGATTCAACTGATCGGCACTCGCCAATCCTGCCGGGCCAGAACCGATGATGGCAATTTTCTTGCCGGTCCCGCTCTCAGGGATGCGGGGCGTGATCCAGCCATTTTCAAATCCTTTATCGATGATGGTCCGTTCAATGTTCTTGATGGTAACGGCAGGATCGCTTATCGCTACCGTACAAGACCCTTCACATGGGGCCGGGCAAACGCGCCCGGTGAATTCAGGGAAATTATTCGTTTTCGACAAACGGTCCAATGCTTCTTTCCATCTGCCGCGGTAAACCAAATCATTCCACTCCGGAATCAGATTATGGATCGGACAGCCCGTGGTGACTCTGTTCAATTCCATGCCCATATGGCAGAAAGGGGTGGCGCAGTCCATACACCGCGCTCCCTGTGTACTTAACTTTTCATCAGAGAAAGGAGCTGTATACTCTCTCCAGTCGCTTAAACGAGTGAGAGGATTCCGGTCTTTTGGCTTTTCTCGCGGATAATCCATAAATCCTGTTGCTTTTCCCATCTTTCTCTCCCCTTCCTTATTGCATCACAGCTTGTTTAGTGATTTTTTTATCTTGAACGGCATTTGCCTGAAATGCACTCATGACCGCTTCCTCATCCGATAACCCTGCATGCTTATGCTCATTGATGCTTTTCATCATCCGTTTGTAATCTTTCGGAATGACCTTTACGAATTTCTTAGCGAAATCCTCCCAGTTCTCCAATACATAAGATGCCTTGGCACTCTCTGTATAATGAAGGTGGCTGTAAAGCATTTCTTTTACCTCGTTTGCATCTTCCCCAAGCGTTTCGAACTCTATCATTTCACCATTGCATAATGCCTTGAATTCTTTTGCATCATCAGCAAGTACATAAGCGATGCCGCCTGACATGCCTGCCGCAAAGTTTTTGCCGACGTCGCCCAGAATGACCACACGCCCGCCTGTCATATACTCACAGCCATGGTCTCCAATTCCTTCAACGACGACATTGACTCCACTGTTCCGTACTGCAAATCGTTCTCCGGCACGGCCATTAATGTAGGCCTCGCCGCTTGTTGCACCGTATAAGGCGATATTTCCGGCAATTACATTGTCCCCGGCCTCAATCTGATTGCCAGCAGGTGCCGTGACAATGATCTTTCCGCCAGATAAGCCTTTCCCAACGTAGTCATTGACATCACCTGTCAAATACATCGACATCCCTTTTGGAATGAACGCACCGAAGCTCTGGCCCGCCGATCCCGTAAAACGAAGTGTGATGGTATCTTCAGGCAACCCTTCTTCCCCATAGCGTTTGGATACTTCACTGCCGACAATCGTTCCGACCACTCGGTTCACGTTTGTAATCGGGAAGCTGACATCCACTTGGGTTTGATCTTTTAAAGCAGGCTGTACCACAGGTAAAATCTCACGGATATCCAAGGATTCTTCGATTTTATGGTTTTGTGGACGCTGATACGTACATATTCCCTCCGGTTGGAAAAGAAGTGTCGTCAAGTCCAAATGCTTCGCTTTCCAATGGTTTTGTGCCCGCTCGCTCACTTGTAAAACATCCGTGCGGCCAACCATCTCTTCTAGTGTTCTAAAACCAAGTTCAGCCATCGTTTCCCGGACTTCCTCAGCGATGAAGCGCATAAAATTCACGACATGATCCGGATCTCCAGCGAATTTGCTGCGAAGCTCAGGGTTTTGAGTAGCTACCCCCACTGGACATGTATCCAAATGGCAAGCACGCATCATGACACAGCCAAGGACCACAAGCGGTGCCGTAGCAAAGCCAAATTCTTCCGCACCAAGGATGGCTGCCATGACCACATCGCGCCCCGTCATTAACTTTCCGTCCGTTTCAAGGACTACACGGCTGCGCAGGCCATTCAGCATCAGTGTTTGGTGTGCTTCAGCAAGGCCCAGCTCCCAAGGAAGACCGGTATGTTTGATACTTGTTTTTGGTGAAGCACCCGTACCGCCATCATACCCGCTGATAACGATGACATCCGCGGCTCCTTTGGCCACACCGGCTGCAATCGTGCCTACGCCTGCTTTTGACACAAGCTTGACACTGATCCTGGCATCACGATTCGCATTTTTCAAATCATGGATCAGCTGTGCCAGATCTTCAATCGAATAGATATCATGATGCGGAGGCGGTGAAATCAGGCCGACACCTGGTGTGGAACCACGAACCTCTGCGACCCAAGGATATACTTTGTTCCCTGGCAGCTGGCCGCCTTCACCCGGCTTTGCACCTTGCGCCATTTTAATTTGAAGTTCATCGGCATTTACAAGGTAATGACTTTTTACACCAAAACGTCCAGATGCAATTTGTTTAATCCCGCTGCGGCGGTTATCACCGTTTTCATCCACTTGGTAACGGCTAGGGTGTTCCCCGCCTTCACCGCTATTGCTTTTTCCGCCTAAACGGTTCATGGCTATCGCTAATGTTTCATGTGCTTCCTGACTCAATGAACCGAATGACATAGCACCCGTTTTGAATCGCTTCACGATGGATTCCACGGATTCCACTTCATCTATTGAAATCCTTTGGCGCGTTTGATCGAACGAGAATAAATTCCGTAAAAACCCAAGTCTCTCTTCATTCGCCAAGTTTGAATATTGTTTAAATAAATCATAATTGCCTTGCCGGCAAGCCCATTGCAGTGTATGGATCGTTTTGGGGTTGAAAGCATGATGTTCCCCTGTTTTTCTCCACTGAAAATCACTACCGCTTTCAAGTGTTTGATCATACGAATCAGCTGCCGCTTTCCTATGGCGAATCAACGCTTCTTCCGCTATCGTTTCCAAATCTATTCCACTAAGCTGTGATGCCGTACCGCTGAAATAACGTTCGATTACGTCAGCACCGATTCCGACCGCTTCGAAAATTTGTGCTCCGCGGTAACTTTGAATCGTGGAAATGCCCATTTTCGACATCACCTTTACGATGCCTTCGGTCAATGAGCGGACATATTTCCTTACCGTTTCTTCGTAGCTGATGGCTAAACTGCCATCCAATATAGCCTGCTTATAAGTCTCATAAGCAAGGTAAGGGTAGATAGCATCCACTCCATACCCGATTAGGGACGCATAATGATGGACTTCCCTTGCTTCCCCCGTTTCAACGATAATACTCACTTTTGTACGGTTCCCATGACGGATCAGCTCTTGATGAAGGGAGCTCGCAGCCAGTAGGGAAGGAATCGCAGCTTTTTCTTTGCTCATATCCTTGTCAGATAATATCAAAAGGCTTACACCTTCAGCGATTGCTTGTTCCGCTTCACGGCAGATGCGATTGAGTTCGATCTCTAAATCTTCTGAAAATAAAGTGTGAATGACTTTGCTTCTGAATTCCGGATAGGCATTTTCTTTCAACTGCTGCATTTGACCTGGCGTCAATACAGGTGAATCCAATTGAATGCGGCGGCTGTTCGTTTCATCCGGTTTCAGCAAATCCCCTTCCGCACCTAGAAATGTCATCGTTGACGTGACGATTTGTTCACGAAGCGAATCGATTGGCGGGTTGGTTACTTGGGCAAAGGATTGCTTGAAATAGTTGAAGAGCGATTGCGGACGATCGGATAAGACCGCTAACGGAATGTCATTCCCCATGCTGCCCAGTGGATCTTTGCCTTCCTTAATGACCGGCAATAAATACTTTTGGACATCTTCATAGGTGTATCCGAACGCTTTTTGCCTGAATAACAAATCATTCAATGGCTCCCCTTCAATCACTGGTTCTTCATCACTTAATTGGACAAGCTGTTCGTTCAGCCATTGCTGGTATGGATTCTCCTGTGCCATTTCGGACTTGATTTCTTCATCGGAAACAATCCGCCCTTCCTCTAAATCTATTAAAAGCATTCTTCCTGGGCTTAAACGATCTTTATATAATACATTCTCCGGCTCCACATCGATCACGCCGACTTCAGAAGAGAAAATGATGTAATCATCTTTTGTCACATAATACCTTGCCGGCCTTAAACCATTTCGATCAAGGATTGCCCCGATTTGCTTGCCATTCGTAAAGGATATCGCCGTCGGACCATCCCATGGCTCCATGAGCATGCTATGATATTCATAAAATGCCTTCTTTTCCTTCGTCATATGTGGATTTTCGGTCCACGGTTCAGGAATGAGCATCATGGCCGCGTGTGCCGGTTTACGCCCTGCAAGCACGAAGAATTCAAGTGCATTATCAAGAATCGAAGAATCACTGCCGTCTGTATCCAAAATAGGCAGGACCTTTTGCAGGTCATCCCCGAATGCTTCTGAAACAAACTGCTGCTCACGCGCTTTCATCCAATTCACATTACCTCTAAGCGTATTGATTTCACCATTATGGATCAGGTAACGGTTTGGATGTGCCCGTTCCCAACTAGGAAAAGTATTTGTGCTGAAGCGGGAATGCACTAAAGCGAAAGCAGAAACGAAATCCTCCTGTTGAAGGTCAAGATAAAAAGCATCCACCTGCTCTGGCGTCAATAATCCTTTGTATACGATCGTAGCACTTGAAAGGCTGGCAAAATAGAAACGTTTGCCGCGTTCACGGGCCCAGTTTTCAGCTTGTTTTCTAATAATGAACAATTTACGCTCAAAAGCTAAATCATCGGTTATCCCTTCACTTGCCCCAATGAATACTTGGCGGATCGTCGGACATGTCTCCTTACCGACCTCACCGATTTTCGCTGCATCAATAGGAACCGTTCTCCAGCCTATTAGCGTTTGGCCCTCTTGTTCGATAAATGCATTCAAACGAGCTTCGATTTCATTCCGTTCCACATCATTGTTTGAGAAAAAGAGCATCCCTACACCATAACGCCCTTTTGCTGGCAAATTCATTTCCGGGCAAGCCAGCCTGAAATATCTATCAGGAATCTGTACCATTAATCCTGCACCATCTCCTGTAAGGGGATCGCTGCCTTGTCCGCCGCGATGATCTAATTGGCACAGCATTTTCAGTCCCTGTTTGATTATGTCATGTGTAGCAAGCCCTTTTAAATGAGCATATAACCCGATCCCACATGCATCATGTTCAAATTCAGGATGATAGAGCCCTTGTGCTTTTGGTATTTGATTGTATGTCATATTAATCGCCCCCATCGTTTTCTTACACCGGTATTTCACTTACATTTTATTCTAGGTTTTCAAATCGATATAAACAATATATAATTTTAATAGAATCTATCTCGATTCGAGATGAATGGTAGGAGGATGAATAAATGGAACTACGACAATTACGTTATTTCATTGAAGTTGCCGAGAGAGAACATGTCTCTGAAGCCGCAGTGCACCTGCATATCGCACAATCAGCAATCAGCCGGCAAATCTCTAAATTGGAAGATGAGCTTGGTGTTCTTTTATTTGAAAAAACCGGCCGAAATATTCAGTTAACTCCCATCGGAAAAATATTCCTGATCCATGCAAAAACGGCTATACAAGCGATAGAATATGCCAAATATCAAATTGAGGAATTTTTGGACCCTGAACACGGAACCATTAAAATCGGGTTCCCGACCAGCCTCTCCACCCATTTGCTGCCTACCGTCATTTCCGCTTTTAAAGATGAGCAGCCGAATATCGGATTCCACTTAAGACAGGGATCTTATTCCTCTTTAAAGGAAGCCGTCAAAAATCGCGAAATCGGATTAGCCTTTCTTGGACCAATCCCGATAAACGATCCAGATATCGAAGGTCATATCCTGTTCACGGAAAACATTTCCGCATTGCTGCCCATAACCCACCCATTGGCGGAAAGGAAGAGTCTGCGCCTAAGTGACTTACGAAATGATCCATTCGTCTTGTTTCCCAAAGGATACATCCTTCACAGTATTGCTATCGAAGCATGCAAAGCAGCCGGTTTCGCACCGAATATCGCCTCGGAAGGTGAAGACATGGATTCTATAAAAGGACTCGTATCAGCCGGAATTGGGGTCAGTTTACTCCCTGACAGCACCTTTTATGAAGTCACGCCAAGACTGACTGTCAAAATCCCGATCGACACCCCCGAAGTCAAACGGACTGTTGGCATCATTACTCCAAAAAACAGGGAATTGGCACCATCGGAAGAACTTTTCTATCAATTTGCCAAAAAGTTTTTCTCTGTTCTCGAGCAATATCAATAAATCATGGTTGAGGATGTTCCATTCATCATTCATCATTCATCATTCAGCATTCAGCCCATCAGCATTAATCCGGTAAAACCGCCCCTCTTTCAAAAAAACGTATGGAAGCCAGGGGCGCGATCCTTCTAAACTATGAATGTTGCCAACAATGCTCTTTCCCAGCCATTCTAAATGTAAAAAAAGGTTTACCTTTTATCGCGTTCCGAATCATTTTTTCATTGAAATGTTATAATATATGGAAATTGAGTTTAATTACGCAAATTTATCAAGGGGGTGAAATACATGAAAAAGATCATATTATCCATCATCCTATCCCTGCTCTCACTTTCTTTAGTCGCCTGTAAGGTTAATGATCCAAAATCCGGGAATACCCTTTCAGTTCCTGAGCTGACAGCAAGGGAAAATGCCATCCTGGAGAATACATCTGAACATTCCTTTCTTATCGATTTCAAAATTGATGATACATACAAGGAAATGTCCGTCTGGGTAGAGAAATATGAATTTGGTAAACTAGTTGAGGATGAAAAAGGCCGCATGACAACTGGGATTGCAAAGAATGGGACGATCATCTTCACCACATCCAAAACGGATGATGACAAAGATCAATCGATGTTCAATATCAGCATTCAAAACGACGATGGAACGTCTACAGCTACTTACCCTGAAAAGATTGAGAAGATGGATGCAAGCGTATGGGGCAGTCCTAGTAATTTCAATATAAACACAAAAAAGCTTGCATTGGCGAGTATTTGCTATTCAAGTGGAGATGAAGGCATGCATTCACTTTCCAATGATTTTTACAATGACATGGATCGTCATATGGAAGAGTTAAAGGAATACGATGTCGTCTACCTTCTGAGAAGTGAATTCACTAAATGAGCTGACAAATACAGGTGCAAGTTGAATCAAAACTTGCACCTGCACAGTTTGTTTTAGCACGCTAATACTACAAAACTCTATGATTTCAAGAAAAAATGAGGCATTTGAAGATTCCAAAAAAGGGTTGGCAATCAACTTGATGAAGTGAAAAAGTCCAAGCACTGGCTGATTTATGGGCGAATCCAAATTATGGGTATGAAAAAAATTTCATAAAATCAATTTTTCTACTTTTTTAAAAGGGGGTTGAAGGAAAAGGCATTTGGGTGTAATCTTTAAAAATAAAAAAAACGGAAAGAAGATATTAAATTGAAGAAAATCATCCTCCTCTTTGCAGCAGTAGTCATTGCGAGCTCTCTCGGACATCAAATAACCGGTGGATATATGGATCCTCGAAAATCCCGTCATAGGTATATACATTTAAAAAAAGGAATCCGTAATACATGAGATTGATTCCTTATAATGCAGAAATTGAAAAATGTTTGGATTTTGCAGGAATTTACTCCAAACGCTCATTCCCGGCCTCAACTGAAAGCGTTCCTAACCCAATTGAACAAGCTAAAATAGTACTTAACGCTATTACTCTTCCTTTTTCCATCTTATTTCCTCCTAATTTCGGGATTACTACACTTTAACTTCTAGTCCCCTTTCTTCCCACTTCTCTAATAAAGATTTATAGTACAGGATTAAAACGCCAAACTCCAGATTTGATATCATGCAATGACAACACGCAGGCAAAAGACACAATCATTTCAAAAACACTACTAGCGGTGTTTTCATTCGTTTTCTCATAAAAAAAGGCCGTTTAACATGTAAGTTAAACGGCCTCCACCTGTTACTATTTAGATTTTTTAACCGTTACTTTTGTAGCTTTTCCTGCGTTGCCCGCTTTATCTTTTGCTGAGACATATAATGCGGAACCTGCTTTTTTCTTGCTGATTTTAACAGAGAATTTTCCATTTTTATCAGCTTTTGCAGTTCCGATGTTTTTATCATTGTACTTCACGGTAACGGTTGAACCGATTTCCGCTTTACCTGTTACTTTGGTTGCTTTGTCGTTTACTTCATTCACTTTCGGTGCACCTGGAGCAGTTTTATCTTTAACCGTTACTTTTGCTGCTTTTCCTATATTACCTGCTTTGTCTTTTGCAGAGGCATATAATACGGACCCTGCTTTTTTCTTGCTGATTTTAATAGAGAATTTTCCATTTTTATCAGCTGTTGCCGTTCCGATGTTTTTATTGTTGTGCACCACGGTAACTTTTGAACCAATTTCCGCTTTACCAGTTACTGAGGTAGCTTTATCGCTTACTTCATTCACTTTTGGCGCATCTGGAGCCGTTTTATCAAGAACAGTCACGGTTGCCGCCTTGCTTTCACGTTTTGCTAAGTCTGTAGCTGTGACTGAAAGTTTAGTGCCAGCCTTTTGCTTGCTGATTTTTACTTTGAAATTCCCTTTGCTGTCCGTGTTACCTGAACCAATCACTTTTTTTGCGCTATTTTTAATCGTGATTTTCATGTCAGCTTGTGATTGACCCGTTACATTCGTATCTTTGTCACTTAGAGCTTTAACAGTTGGCTTGTTAGGGGTTGCACCCTTATTCACGAATACTTTAATTGAAGATACTGCTAGTTTAGAAGAATCAGAGATATTCACAGTAAGCTGCTGCTCAGCTTTTTGGACTGGAATAGTAACAGTGAACGTTCCGTTAGCTGCCGCTGTTGCTTTACCGAGCGATTTCTTCCCGTTTTTCACTTCGATTACTGAACCTTTTTTAGCTGAACCAGTCAGTTTTGTTTGCGTATCCATCACAAGATTGACTTTAGCTTGTAAATCCACTGCACTAAGTGCACTATATGCATTCAGTCTACCAAATCCTGATACTAAATCTTTTCCGACAGGCAGTTCTTCTTCCGGTATGATGATTTCCCCATCTTCTGGTTCATAGCCCTCATAAGGGTCTACATTATCTTCTTCTTCAAAAGCCACATATTCCGATGTCTCATGAAGGATTTCCCTTACTTCATTCACTTTCAACCCAGGGTTTCCGGATAATAACAAGGCTGTAGCTGCCGCAACATGGGGAGCTGCCATTGATGTACCATCCATGTAGGTAACATTTCCATTAGGTACAAGGCTCGGGATGGCTGTCCCTGGAGCGACCATGTCCAATTTCGATCCATAATTGGAATAATCGGATACTAAATCAAGGGCATTGGTTGCACCGACGGATATGGCGTATTTAGATGATGCAGGATAAGATAGATCCTCCATCCCATCATTACCGCTTGCTACGACAACCATTACATTCTTGGCAGCGGCATGTTTCAAGGCATATTCAATCGTTCTGCTATATTCTCCGCCCAAGCTAAGGTTTATGACCTTTGCTCCATGATCCACGGCATATTTAATGCCTAATGCAATTTTCTCATTGTCTCCATATCCTGAAGAATCGAGAACCTTTACAGGCATGATTTTAGCTACTGGATTGATTCCTTGCATCGAATAACCATTATCTGCTTTTGCAGCGATGATTCCGGATACATGTGTACCATGACCATTGTCATCGATTGCTTTTTCTTTCTTATCGATGAAATTCTTACCTGACTCCATTTCAACGACACTCTGTAGATCCGCCAGTGAATCATCGACACCTGTGTCGACAACCGCTACCATTGTATCTTTTAAATTACGTTTCTTAATAAGGTTCTGCAGTTTTTCGTTATCGATGTCCGCTCCCTTTATGCCTTCTTCCCCACCGGCGTTAGCTAAAGACCATTGATACGGTGATTGAATGTCGGCAGAAAATGCTTTGTACGTTTTTACCGGTTCGATATATTCCACTTCTGGAAGTTTTTCGATATTCGATAGAGATGCTGTGCTCATTTTAGCTTGATTGTTTAACTCTACAACGTACATATCATCATACAGAACCTCTTGTTTCTTGGGTGTCGATAATGTTCCATATCCGTTTCCTTTTACCTTGGATTGGACTGAACTCAATGACTTACCAGGTTTAAGTTTGACAATATATTTGTTCTTTATATTCTTCGAAGCTGGAAGTTCAATTCCTGCTTTGCTTGCGATATCGACGATTCTCTCACCTGCAAGCTTATCAAGGTTGATTTTCTTTGCCATGCTGTTCATTTCTTTTTTCAATCCAGCAGGTGCTACGTCTGCCGACTTTTTGAATAAAGCTTTAATCGCTTCTTGCTGCTTGTTGCTAATGACTGCCGTACTGCTTACTCCATTCTCATTAAGATCCTCAATAAGGGGCTTAATGACGACTAAGTGATTATAGACAGCTTCCCTTGCCGTTTTATTACCAGCCAGATGAATGGCCAGGAATGGGGAAGCCTTATAGTATAAAGAGGAAAGGGAGCGCCCCTCAGACGACTTCGTGAGAACTTCATCTCTAAACACACGGAGTGTTTTTAACATCGATTCTCCCGATTTCTTATCATTTACACTCATTTCAACCGGGCATGATTCGAGATCCATCTCTTCGTCCCCGGCAGATGGCGGCAATGTCACTGAATGCGCATTGATGGAGTATTTAGCTACATTTTCCGCATCCGGGATGGGATTTCCCTCATCATCCGTATCGCCGAAATATTCAACTTTAACATAATATGTGCCTTCCCAAGCATATGGAAAATCGACTACAGCTTTTTCATCAGGATAAGAAGAGACGAAATAATTGCTCTCATCTTTTTCTGCTTTTTCTTTATCTTGATATACAGAAATATTCAAGATTTTGTCCGAATTGACTTCGAACTCAATATGGGAGAACTTTTGTATTTCTTCTGTTGTAGGACTGATTTGGTACCATTGAACTTCCGGTTTTTCAAACTTTCCGTCCAGAGTATCCCCATTTTTAATCGTTTTTACATTTTCAATGGGTTTTACAGCTGCAGCTTGAGAATTTAATGGAACCATCAAGCTGAAAATCAGTGCAAAAATAAGTACAAACGCCGTAAATCGACTCACATTCTTAAATTTCACGGTTTTCCCTCCAATAATTGGTTAAAATCACAATACTATACCAAACTATCACACTGTTAAATTTTATCAACCATTTTTTTGCCTTTTTTATGGCAAATGCTTGATATAATTGGATATTGAGTTAAAAAATGATTCTGATGTACCAATTAAGCAAGATATTTAAGTTCCGATGGACATCTCCTACCGCTTGTTGATGCCAAAATTTGATAGACTCATCGCTAATAGATTTAAATCGGGGAAAATCCTAACATGACCTAATTCCTATGTTCAGCCGATGCCCACGCAAAAAAAAGCTGTCCCAGCATTAAAATATGCGGAACAGCCCTCAATCGATTTAGTTAGTTTGCGACGATATTGACTAATTTTCCTGGTACGGCAATAACTTTGCGGATGGTTTTCCCATCGATTTGTTCTTTGATGGAATTATCCCCCATAGCAATTTCTTCCAGTTTTTCTTTTGTAGTGTCAGTCGGCACCATTAATTTCGCTTTGACTTTTCCGTTGATTTGGATGACGATTTCGACTTCGTTATCCACTAACTTGGCTTCGTCGAACGCAGGCCATGTTCCGTATGTGATGCTCTCGGAGTGACCTAGTTTAGACCAAAGCTCCTCGGCGATATGCGGTGCAACTGGTGCAAGCAATTTGATGAAGCCTTCGATATATACCTTAGGAAGCGAATCCGCTTTATAGGCATCATTAATGAATACCATCAATTGTGAAATCGCCGTATTGAATTTCAATTCTTCATAGTTCTCGGTCACTTTTTTAACCGTTTGATGATAGACTTTTTCAAGCTTGCCCGTGTCATCCGTTTCGGTCATCTTATCTGTGATCGTATTGTCTTCGTTTACTAATAAACGCCAGATACGGTCAAGGAATCTGCGGGAGCCGTCCAATCCGTTTGTGGACCAGGCAATCGAAGCATCCAATGGTCCCATGAACATTTCGTACATGCGAAGTGTATCGGCACCATGGCTTTCAACGATATCATCCGGGTTCACGACATTCCCTTTGGATTTACTCATTTTTTCATTATTCTCGCCAAGGATCATTCCTTGGTTAAATAGGTTTTGGAAAGGTTCCTTCGTTGGCACGACACCGATATCGTACAGGAATTTATGCCAGAAACGAGCGTACAATAAGTGAAGCACCGCATGCTCAGCGCCGCCAATATAAATGTCGACCGGCATCCATTCTTTTAATTTTTCAGGATCTGCAAGTGCCTCCTTGTTGTCCGGATCGATATAACGAAGGAAATACCAGCTGCTGCCTGCCCATTGCGGCATGGTGTTTGTCTCACGGCGCCCTTTTCGTCCGTTTTCATCCGTTACGTTCACCCATTCCGTAATGTTTGCAAGTGGTGATTCGCCTGTACCTGAAGGCTTGATGTCTGTCGCTTTCGGTAAAATCAATGGAATTTCTTCTTCCTTCACTGCAGACATCGTACCGTCTTCCCAATGTATGATTGGAATCGGTTCACCCCAGTAACGCTGACGGCTGAATAACCAGTCGCGAAGACGGTATGTTATTTTCTTCGTACCGATTTCTTTTTCTTCCAGCCATTTAATCATGGTTGAAATGCCTTCTTCTTTATTCAACCCATCAAGGAATTCCGAATTCACATGAAGTCCATCGCCTGTATATGCTTCACTTGTCACATCTCCGCCAGCTACGACTTCCTTGATTGGCAATTCGAACTTGACTGCAAATTCATAATCACGCTCATCATGTGCAGGAACGGCCATGATCGCACCTGTTCCGTAGCTGATCAACACGTAATCAGCAATCCAGATCGGCATTTTTTCGCCGTTTACCGGATTAATGGCATAAGCCCCTGTAAACACGCCTGATTTATCCTTTGCCAAGTCTGTTCTTTCCAGGTCGCTTTTATGTTTCACTTCATCTAAATATGCGTCAACTGCTTTCCTTTGATCAGCCGTCGTAATTTTATCGACAAATGGATGTTCAGGTGCCAATACGGCATATGTTGCACCGAATAACGTATCCGGACGAGTCGTGAACACCGTGAATGTATCATCAAAGCCATCGATATTGAATGTAACCTCCGCGCCCTCGGAACGGCCAATCCAGTTACGTTGCATATCCTTGATGTTTTCCGGCCAATCCACATCATTCAAATCGTCGATCAAGCGGTCCGCATAAGCCGTGATTCGAAGCATCCACTGTTTCATCGGGCGGCGCTCAACCGGATGGCCTCCACGCTCACTTTTTCCATCGATGACTTCTTCGTTCGCCAATACCGTGCCAAGGGCAGGACACCAGTTAACGGCCACTTCATCAATATATGCAAGGCCCTTTTCATATAATTTCAAGAAGATCCATTGCGTCCATTTGTAATAGTCAGGGTCTGTCGTGTTAATTTCGCGATCCCAGTCATAAGAAAAACCAAGGGCTTTAATTTGGCGGCGGAACGTGTTAATGTTGTGCTCTGTGAATTCAGCTGGATCATTTCCCGTATCGATCGCATATTGCTCTGCCGGAAGTCCAAAAGCGTCCCAACCGATCGGATGCAAAACATTATACCCCTGCGCCCGTTTCATCCGTGCCAAAATATCGCTAGCCGTATAACCTTCCGGGTGACCTACATGAAGACCTGCCCCTGAAGGATATGGGAACATATCCAGCGCGTAGAATTTGCGTTTGCCGCTTTCTTCACCCGTTTTGAATGTCTTGTTGCCTTCCCAATACTGCTGCCATTTCGTTTCTATGCTTCTATGGTCAAAACTCATATTATTTCCTCCTAATTTCCGTATAAAAAAACAATAAAAAACCCCTCATCCCAAAATAGGGACGAGAGGATTATGTATATCTTCCCGCGGTACCACCCACATTGGCGATAGCTAAAATCCGCCCAGCTTAAAACATCCGTAACATGGATTCAAACGCCAGGCATTACTTTTTACCTTCACACCTGGAACTCCAAGGGGAGTTCACGACCATCCCAGGTTGACTTGCACCACCCGTCAACTCTCTTTACTGAAATAAAATCGCTACTGTTCCTCATCATAGTCTTTATGAGAATATTTGATTATATTACATTCTAGTCAATTTCTCCGATAATTGCAATAGCCGTACATAAACATTATCGACAGGTTTTTCATTATATATGCGAATTCAAGAAAAAACGTGCAAAAAAGAGAGCTATGCATCCATAGCTCCCTTGCCTCTTTAATGTCGCAGTAAAATCATTTCATTTTTCAATTCATTCAATTGCTGCCGCATCCGCGAAAGCATATCCCGTTGTTGGGCATTCGAACTGGCATACAATCGTTCCATATCAGTCAAAGCCTCTTCGATATACTTTTGCGAATTTTGAAATTGTTCATCATCATAATGCTCCTGCCGAGAGGCCTCATTAAATTCAAACTCTGCAAAATGGAGAGCCCCTTCACATTGCTCTAAAAAATGATCGACGGATTGTCTGGTTGCCATTTCAAACCCTCTCCTTCGCGTCTCATTTGGATGATTCAGTATCATCTTGTTTAGTTTGAGCAAATAACGAGCGGATTATCATTTTTTTTGAGGAATCATCCTTTATCCCAAAACTTCTCCCCTTGATGGGAAATGAACTGCTTGATCCATTCTGCAAAGCCCATATGGAGTTTCTCGCCTTCTTCAAAATCATCGATATGACCTTTTACCATTAAATAATCCTTTTCACCTTTTGCGACGGCCTCACCATCGATCACGATATTATCTTGATAAATGCAGGCCACTTTAAAGCATCCTTCGTAGGAATTTTCATATGTGTAATTAACAATATCATCCAAGCTGTATAAATCATTTCCCCCACCAGATTCTACGCTATCGAACAGACGGCATCCATTCGTTATTTTCAAAAATTCTTTATAATCATCGGGCAGAAGCAATCCGGTTTTCTTTTCAAAGGAATCAATTTGTTCATCCGAAGCAGGCGAATTGAAGGTGCAAGTGGCTTTGTATATGAACCCATCCTCATTTACTTCAATTACTTGATTATTTTCGGCTAATTTCTTTTTCATTTGATTAATCGCTTCTTCAACTTGACCGGTCATGTCCATCAGCTCCCGATTGGATATAGTCATTCACTAGAGATACTAGAAAAAGCAGCTAAATGTTTAGCCTTCAAGTATACAGTATACGCTTATTTTTCAAAAAAAGACCTAGCTGCAAGAATGTTGTATAATATATGATGCGCTTTATTTTTACTTAGGAGGTTGCTGATTTGAATCAAGCAAACCCGGTTATATATGCAACGGATAACAAACGATATCATACATGGAATTACCACTTGAGAAATCATTTTGGACATAAGGTTTTTAAAGTTGCCCTTGATGGCGGTTTTGACTGTCCCAACCGTGATGGGACAGTCGCACATGGAGGCTGTACCTTTTGCAGTGCCTCAGGCTCGGGTGACTTTGCGGGCAGCAGGGTTGAAGCCCTCGACGTGCAGTTCAAGAAAATCAGCGAACGTATGCATCATAAATGGAAAGATGGTAAATATATGGCCTATTTTCAAGCGTTCACGAATACGCATGCACCCGTGGCAGAGCTTCGCGAGAAATATGAAAGTGTATTGACCCAGGAAGGTGTCGTCGGACTCTCCATTGCAACACGTCCGGATTGCCTTCCAGATGATGTAGTCGAGTATTTAGCGGAATTGAACGAACGCACTTATCTATGGGTGGAACTTGGCCTTCAAACGGTTCATGAAAAGACCGCGACGATGATCAACCGTGCGCATGACTTCGATTGCTACAAGGAAGGGGTCGATAAACTGCGCAAACACGGCATCCGCGTATGCTCCCATATCATCAATGGCCTTCCTCAGGAAGATTATGACATGATGATGGAAACAGCCCGTGAAGTCGCCAAACTCGATGTGCAGGGCATAAAGATCCATTTACTTCATCTATTAAAAGGGACTCCGATGGTCAAACAATATGAAAAAGGCCTGCTTGAATTCCTTGACCGTGACGATTATGTCAGCCTGGTATGTGATCAACTGGAAATAATCCCTCAGGAAATGATCGTTCACCGCATAACGGGTGACGGTCCGATCGATTTAATGATCGGTCCAATGTGGAGCGTCAATAAATGGGATGTCTTGAATGCCATTGATGCCGAATTGCAACGCCGCAACAGCTGGCAAGGGAAAAATCATCATACGGAGGTACAATCAGATGAAGCTTGACCGAATTTTGCCATTCGCCAGGATCCTGCTTGAAAAAGCGGTCCAGCCTGGGGATATCACCATTGATGGCACGATGGGCAACGGTTTTGATACGGTCTTCCTTGCAGGACTTACCGGTGAAAACGGACATGTCTATAGTTTTGACATTCAGAAAGAAGCACTGCAAATCACAGCGGCCAAACTGATGGCCGAGAATTTACAGGAACATTGCACCCTCATTCACGATGGGCATGAACAACTCAGCAAATACATCAAGAAAGAACATTCCGGAAAGATTACAGGTGCCATATTCAACCTAGGTTATCTTCCTGGCGGTGACAAATCAATCATCACCCAAGCAGATACGACGATATCAGCAATTGAACAGCTGTTCGAGATGCTTGCACCTGAAGGCATCATCATCCTCGTCATTTACCATGGACATCCAGGAGGATCGACGGAACGGGATGCATTGATGGATTATGTACAGGACTTCCCTCAACAAAAAGCGCATATCTTGAAATATGGCTTCATCAACCAAGCCAACAATCCGCCATTCATTGTCGCGATCGAAAAGAGATGATGACTTTTGACACCGTTCTTTCGGAACGGTGTTTTTTCAATCCCAACTCGAAGGCAGCAGAATTACCAATCATAACTTTTCGAATTTTTCGTCTATAATGATTATAATTAAGGAAAATAGATAAGAGGGATTCAAGTGAAGAGTACGGGGATTTTGTCAGATCACTTAATTCATTGACAGAAAAACAAAAAAACATGGAAGACCTCAAACAATTTGAAAATCATTTTGATAAGTTCCTGCCACAGCTCGATTTGGTGATTTCCACCCAAAACCATGAAGAAATCATGAATATGTAAGCGACGCTTTTAGATTTATTCGCTAATGACTTGAGCTTTAAATCCATCTATCTCCTATCCACCGCCTTATCCAATAAAAATAAACTTACACACTTGAGCCAATTTATGTACCCGGTTACTTTCTGGGCACCGGTCATCAAGTCGAACGAATTGCTTAAAAACGCAGGCTGATCAAAAAAACTGCCGAAGTCTAACTTCGGCAGTTTTCTATTTATCCTGAAGTATGTACTGATCAAACGACATACCCTAATATCTTTAAACGGTTTTCAACAAAACTCAGCGCATATTGAAATACATCATCACGTTCTGGTTCATTGAAGATTTCATGATAAAGCTTCGGCCATTCCTTATATTGCTTTTCACTTGCCAAGTTATAATTGAACCACTCACGAACCGCCTTCTTGTTCACGATTCGGTCATCTCCGCCCTGCATTACCAAAAGCGGCACATCCTGAAATTCGGGAATCTCTTCAAAAGCATCCTTCATAGCCTGTGCAAGCTCGCGATACCAGCGAACCGAAACCTTTGTGATATATAATGTATCGTTTCTATCGGATTCACGAATTTCCGCACTTCTCGTCGCCATTTCAGGTGTCAATCCGGAATCTACCCTGAACTGAGGCATAACGATATTCAAACCATGCGAGAGTGTTGTAAGGAACTTCCGCGGCTTCGTCACGAGGCCCAAACAAGGAGAAGAAAGAATCACCCCTGCAATGTCCCATTCCTCTTCCTGAAGAAGGCGTATCGAGATCAAACCGCCCATGCTGTGTCCAAGTAAAAAGACCGGCAGCGAATATTCGTAAGCCTCTTCTATCCAGCTTTTCACTTCGTCCAAATACTCATCAAAGGAATCGATATGTCCCCTGTAGGCGCGAGTAGTCATACCCTGCCCAGGAAGGTCGCCCATGACGACATGGTATCCAGCTGAAAGCCACATTTGTGTTACCCACTTATAACGTCCGTGATGTTCCATCGCCCCATGAATGATGACAATGACGCCTTTTGCGTCTCCTTCTGTCTCCCATTTCCACATTCGAAATCCCCCTTTCACTTTTCACTTGTTGTATACGATCTATGATAGTTAAAATAATTTATATAAATTATAACCATATTCGTGATTTTCGACAAAAAAAGAAACCTAACAAGTTGTACATTTATATTATAAATAGCCAAGTGTATTTGCATACGGTATATTAAAATAATACATAAAAACATTCACTTCGGGAAGGAAATGATTGAAAATGATTATTTATCCGTTTAAAGGTAAAGAACCTGATATCGCTGAAAGCGCTTATATTGCTGAAAACGCTGTCGTGACAGGTGATGTGAAAATTGGTGAAGAATCGTCAATTTGGTTCAATTCCGTCATACGCGGCGATGTATCCCCAACCATTATAGGGAACAAAGTCAGTATACAGGATAACAGCGTTCTGCACCAAAGCCCAAATAATCCATTGATCATCGAGGACGAAGTAACCATTGGCCATCAGGTCATATTACATAGCTGTAAAATTCGAAAAGGAGCTTTGATCGGCATGGGGTCGATTGTGCTTGATGCAGCGGAAATCGGCGAAGGGGCTTTTATAGGTGCAGGCAGTCTCGTTCCCCAAGGCAAAGTCATTCCACCGAACATGTTGGCATTCGGACGCCCAGCTAAGGTCATTCGTGAAATCAATGAAGAAGACCGTCAGGATATGGAACGTATCGTACGCGAATATGCTGAAAAAGGACAATACTACAAAACGGCAGAACGAATAAAATAAACTGAATTTAGCGGAAACTTATAGGTATACGCACCAAACTTACGAGTAAATGAGCCAAACTCACGAGTAAATGCGCCAATCTCACGAGTATATGCACCAATTTCACGAGTAAATGCACGAAACTCACGAGTAAATGCACCATCTCACAAGTATACGAGCCAAATTCACGAGTATACGCACTAAACTCACGAGTATACGCACGAAACTCACAAGTATACGAGCCAAATTCACGAGTATACGAGCCAAATTCACGAGTATACGAGCCATCTCACGAGTATATGCACCATCTCACAAGTATACGAGCCAAATTCACGAGTATACGCACCAATCTCACAAGTATACGCACTAAATTCACGAGTATACACGTTAGTGAATTTCTATATGGGATTTCGAATTATTCTCTCAAAATTAATCAATAAAAAAAGGTGTCCGCTATAAGCGGGACACCTTTTCATTTATGGATTATGCTTGTGCTTTTAATGTTTCTGCTTTATCTGTGCGTTCCCATGGAAGATCGACATCTGTACGGCCAAAGTGTCCGTATGCAGCTGTTTGTTTGTATATCGGGCGACGAAGATCAAGCATTTTGATGATACCGGCTGGACGAAGGTCGAAGTTAGCGCGAACTAGGTCAACAAGGACTTCTTCGCTAACAGTACCAGTTCCGAACGTATCAATCGAGATTGATACGGGCTCTGCCACACCAATTGCGTATGCCAATTGAACTTCCGCTTTGTCAGCAAGGCCAGCTGCTACGATGTTTTTCGCAACGTAACGAGCAGCATATGCCGCAGAACGGTCAACTTTAGTAGCATCCTTACCAGAGAATGCACCGCCGCCGTGACGAGCGTATCCGCCGTAAGTATCAACGATGATTTTACGTCCAGTAAGACCAGCATCCCCTTGAGGTCCGCCAATTACGAAACGGCCAGTCGGGTTGATAAAGTACTTAGTTTCAGCATCAATCAATTCAGCTGGAACAACTGCTTTAATCACATGTTCTTTTAAATCTGCTTGAATTTGTTCAAGCGTAATTTCTGAATCATGCTGTGTAGAGATAACGATCGTATCTACACGTACAGGACGGTTATTCTCATCATACTCCACAGTTACCTGTGTTTTACCATCAGGGCGTAAGTAAGCAAGCGTTTCATCTTTACGAACTTGAGCCAGGCGGAATGAAAGTTTATGTGCCAATGAGATCGGAAGCGGCATAAGCTCTTCAGTTTCATTACAGGCAAATCCGAACATAAGACCTTGGTCCCCTGCACCGATTGCATCGATTTCTTCCTCTGACATGTTTCCTTCACGAGCTTCCAATGCTTTATCGACGCCAGCCGCGATATCGGCAGACTGCTCATCAATTGAACTCAATACAGCACAAGTTTCAGCATCGAAACCGTATTTCGCACGTGTGTAGCCAATTCCTGCAATCGTATCACGAACGATACGCGGAATATCCACGTAAGCGGATGTTGTAATTTCTCCAGCAACAAGTACAAGACCTGTTGTTACACTTGTTTCGCAAGCAACACGTGCATTTGCATCCTTAGCAAGGATAGCATCTAAAATGGAATCTGAAATCTGATCACAAATCTTGTCCGGATGGCCCTCTGTAACAGATTCAGAAGTAAATAGACGTTTCTTTGACATCATATTTCCCCCTTGGAAGTTAGTATGTTGTAGGCATAAGCCTGATTTTTTACGGAACTCGTTTCCCTCATTAGTTTCAACTATAGACACAGAATTACTTATAAAAACACAAAAACCTTCCCTGGCAAATGAGGAAAGGTTTAAAATTCTGTCTTCTATCCTTTCACTCTTATCGTTCAAGGGTTTTTTACCTTGCTCAGGTTAGCACCATCACCACTATTCCTTGAAGAACCATCGCTTTATTTTCGGCAATCGATCTTGGAGTCAAGTTCAATATGGCAGGTTGCTGGGTTTCAAAGGGCCTGTCCCTCCACCAACTCGGGATAAGAGAATCCGTACAATTTAACATATTATCGTATCTGGTTGGAATTTGTCAATGCTTTTCAAAAGAACATTCCCCCCAGAATGGCGTTCACGTGAAAACACGTATTGGTTCAACGTCTTTAAAGGGTTACCAAGTCAGGGCGAATAGAAATGATGAAAATTGCCATTAATAATAGAACATTGAGAATAAGAATTGGAAAGGCATCATGATTTCCCATTCAAAATTATGATGCAATGAAAATCACTTCCTTGAAAGTATATGCGATCATCCTGACTCGGTTCCTTCCCATTTAAATTGATTAATGCGGCCAGTTGAAAATTATCACAAAAAAAAATAAATAGTATAGACTATTTAAATGAATGTGTTATACTAATTGTAATATAAAACTTAAACAAAGGAAGGTACCTCATATATGAATTCTGTAGATGTTTCTAATGAGTTACACCAATTATTAACAGGAAACAATGTACAAACTCAACTTTCAGTTCCTCAATTGGTTGAAAAAGTATTAAGCAGAAACGAAGGCGTTTTAACATCAACTGGCGCAGTAAAAGCTGAAACCGGCAAATATACTGGCCGTTCACCTAAAGATAAATATATCGTGGAAGAAGCATCTGTTAAAGACAAAGTAGATTGGGGTTCAGTGAACAAGCCAATTTCCGAAGATGTGTTCAATAAACTATATAATAAAGTAGTTGACTACCTAAAAGCAAAAGAAGAGATTTTTGTTTTCAAAGGTTTCGCTGGTGCAGACGAATCATCACGCCTTCCTATCCAAGTTGTTAATGAATATGCATGGCATAATCTTTTCGCCCATACTTTGTTCATCCGTCCAAACGAAGAGGAACTAAGGGGTCACGAATCAGAATTCACAATACTTTCTGCACCTAATTTCAAAGCAGATCCAGAAGTGGACGGAACTTCTTCTGAAACTTTCATCATCGTTTCATTTGAACGCCGCACCATCCTTATCGGCGGAACGGAATATGCAGGAGAAATGAAAAAATCGATCTTCTCAATCATGAACTACTTACTTCCAGAGGCTGGAATCCTTCCAATGCATTGCTCTGCTAACGTAGGACGTGAAGGGGACGTCGCTTTATTCTTCGGACTGTCCGGTACAGGTAAAACAACGTTATCCGCAGACACTAATCGTAAACTGATTGGCGATGACGAGCACGGCTGGTCTTCTAACGGTGTATTCAACATCGAAGGCGGATGCTATGCGAAAACGATCAACCTTTCACGCGAAAAAGAACCACAAATTTTCGATGCGATCCGTTTCGGTGCCGTATTGGAAAACGTAGTTGTTGATCCTGAAACACGTGAAGCAAACTACGATGATAGTTCACTAACAGAAAACACTCGTGCTGCATACCAAATGCAAGCGATCGATAACATCGTGAGCCCAAGTATCGCAGGACACCCAAATACAATCATTTTCTTAACAGCTGATGCTTCAGGCGTACTGCCTCCAATCAGCAAGCTTTCCAAGGAACAGGCAATGTTCCATTTCCTAAGTGGGTACACAAGTAAATTGGCTGGTACTGAAAGAGGAGTAACTTCACCGGAAGCTACATTTTCAACATGTTTCGGTTCACCATTCTTACCGCTTCCCGCTACACGCTATGCTGAAATGCTTGGAGATAAAATTGACGAGCACAACGCAAAGGTATACCTTGTCAACACTGGATGGACTGGCGGTGCATACGGAACTGGCAGCCGTATGAAACTTGCTTACACTCGCGCAATGGTACAAGCGGCACTTGAAGGCGAATTAGCAAATATCGAGACAGTTAAAGACGATATCTTTGGTTTGGATATTCCACTTCATGTTCCTGGTGTTCCTGACGAAGTGCTTCAGCCAATCAAGACTTGGGAAGATCCTGCTGCATATACACAAGCAGCTACAGCTCTTGCTGCCCAATTCCGTGCAAACTTTAAGAAATTCGGAAGCGTTCCAAGTGAAATCGAAGAACTTGGCGGCCCGACAGCAAAATAAATTGTACCAAAAGGACCAAGCCCTTGCTTGGTCCTTTCTTTATGACTAATCTGGAAAAACAACCACCACGATCTCACTCCTGTAAAGCCACATTAGCCTGAAGCGCCAGGCAAACCAAATCTGTCTTCACATGCCCGTATAGAAAGTCATATTTACAGAACATATATAGATTATCCAATCTATACTTTTGAATTAAAAACAGCCAAGAAGCTGTCTCCTTTGTTCCAGCTAGTGGCTATCATTCCATTTGTTTCAGAAAAGCCCGGAGAAAGGTCTCCTGAACCACTCCTCTACATCCTGTTGGCCATATGACTGCGCTGGTTCATCCTATTATTATTTCAAATGATTTATTTAACATCTATAAAGGGCGCTGACTGAGTCAACACCCTTTATATCTCTATCATATCCATTTCCGGCCTTGCAGCAGAATCGATTGGTTATTAGATAATCATTTTGTTCCTTACTTCTTTCAAATGTTCTGTTTTATATTCGAATACATTGCCTAAGTTGGCAATTTGGATGTTATGTTTATTGGCATCAATGCAATTTCGAGTATCCAAAATTATTTTCTGAGCCATCTTATTCGAAAGTTTGTCATAATCCATTTCTTTAAATTCATTATGATCGGTTAAGACAAGAATCAGGTCGGCATCCTTTACAGCATCTTCGACAGAAACGACTGGCATTTTCCCAGATTGAACATGTGGGTCATGCAAGGAAACTTCCACCTGATCCATGCTCATTAGGATATTTACAACATCAATGGCCGGGCTTTCACGGATATCATCTACATTTCCTTTGTAGGCAAGTCCAAAAACCGCTACCTTTGGTTTACGGATACCTTCAAGTAACATCCTGACACAATTGACGATATAATACGGCATCGAAACGTTCGTGTCGCGGGCTAATTTGATGATTCTAGCTGTCTCAGGAGCTTTAGCGACAATGAAATAAGGATCGACCGCGAGACAATGTCCACCTACCCCTGGTCCTGGTTGATGAATATTTACACGTGGATGCTTATTTGCCATTGAAATGACATCCAATACATTGATATCCAATTCGAAGCAAACTTTAGCCAACTCATTCGCAAGAGCAATATTCACATCACGGAAGGTATTTTCCATCAACTTGGACATTTCAGCCGTTTTCGCATCCGTACGAATGATTTCCCCTTTAACGAAAGTTTCATAGACAAGGCTTCCTTTGTAGGAGCAGGCTTCTGTGATGCCGCCGACGATTCGGTTATTATGCACCAATTCTTCAAGTATTCTCCCAGGCAAAACACGTTCCGGACAATGTACGAGAAAGATATCTTTCCCGATCGTTAGCCCTGACATCTCAATCAATGGCTTAATATGATCATCCATGCTCCTTGGTGCAATCGTCGATTCGATAATGATGACATTTCCCCTCTGAACAAAAGGAAGTATACTTGAAGTTGCTTGCATAACATAGGTAAGATCACACGATTGGTGTTGATCTTCATTGTTTGGAGTCGGGACCGCAATGATGAAAACATCCGCAGGCTCCGGATTCAAGGCTGCACGAAATCTTTTGGCATCTAGCACTTCATTTAACACTTCTTCTAGTCCAGGTTCTTCAATATGGAGCTTTCCATTATTCAATTTATTAATAACATCAGGATGGATATCCACGCCAACAACATCTACTCCATGTTTTGCGAACATTAACGAAGTTGGAAGTCCTATATAACCTAGTCCCATTGTACATAATTTCATAATAACCACTCCTCATCATATTTTCTTCTAGTATTCTAGTTTTGTTAAGCTGATTGATAGATTTGGATGAAGATTTCTTTCTCTTGTTTCCAATTGTATTTTAGGCGGGCTTTCAGACAGTTCCTGCTCATTTCCGCTCTTTTTTCTGGATGCTTTAATAAATAATTGACTCCGTCTGCAATAGAACGGGGATCATGGGAGTCGACGCACATACCAATTTCCTCAGTCTCTACTACCTTTTGAATTTCCGGAAAGCTGCAGGCAATGACAGGAACCCCGCTCATCATATATTCAAACAACTTATTGGAAGAAGCAGAATAATGATTAAAGCAGACATTATTCAGTACCTGAAAACCTAAATATGCGTTTTTCGTATAATGAAGCAAATCGTCAACAGGCACCTTCGGGATAAATTTCACCCGATGTTCGAGACCCAATGCCTCTACCTTTTTTATTAATTCAGGCTTGATCTTTCCATCTCCAATAAAAACAAGCGTTCCAGCTTCCATCATCGGCACTGCCTCAACCACTTTCTCTAACCCCCTGCCCGTTTGAATGCCGCCTTGATATAACAATATCGGCTCGTCCTCTGGCAGCTTGAGCAACTCGTGTAAATCCACGACTGTACTTTCCTCAGGCAATGTAGGGATTGGGTAGTTATGGACCACTTTCGGATATAGACCGTATAAGTCTTCATTATATTTAGCACGAGTATGATTTTCGGCAATCATTTCGTCGACAAATTTTAATAGAAACTTTTCCATTATCCCGTAAACCCGGCTATTATAACCGGTTCTGCTCGTTTGAACTTCATGAGAATCATATATGAGCTTTTTACGTCTTAGAAATTTACTGCTGATCGCTCCCTGCATTAACGTATTCAAATCATTCGAATGATAAAAGTCATATTTCTTTTTCCGGCCGAAATGAACCATTTGAAAAAAAATATAGCTTCTTGTCAAAAGATTCGGTAGTTTTGTTTTCGTAACAATTGTGGCGAGTATTGCAAGAAGCGCCATAACACCCACCAATACGACAGTACTGATCCAGCCCGTAATCAGGTTCATGTTCAACAAGGTATTCCAAACCAATAAAGTGAGAACGGTCAATTCAAACATCTTATTTTTCACTTTTTTCACAATTCTTAGTACTCTATTAAGTCTATCCCAGCGATTATTCACTCGAATGACATTAAATCCATTTTTATGTTTCTCTTTTTTTGGTAATTCTTCGTTTTTCCAGTTATGAATTGCAATTAAGTCGACTTCATAACCTTCTTCAGTAAGGGCAGTGCACTCCCTTAGAACCCGTGCATCGTTGGTAAAATGATTCCACACAAACATACATACCTTCTTCGCCATTTTTACCTCCACTTTTCCAGATATGCCGTCAGCTAGATGCTTCCATCACGTTAATGAGCCCTTGTATATTTTTTGACCATAGAAAATTTTGTTTCGCATATCGATGGCCATTTTCACCAAGCTCTTCGCGAAGAGCCTTCTCAGAGGCCATTGTTAAAATATGTTGACTGATTTCATCAACCTTTCTACTATCTGCCACAATCCCGCATTGCGCCTCTGAAATCATTTGTCTGGCACGCCCGGCGACATCACCGACAATCGGTTTCCCGACACACATATAGTCGATTATTTTTCCAGGGAGCACCTTGTTAAAGACATCCTTCTCAACTAAGCTTACATACGCGATATGGGATGAGGATACTTCTTTAAGAGTCACCCTCCGGTTCATCGCTTTGATGACCCTTATATTGGTTAACCCTTTAGAGGATATCTCGTCTTGGACCTCGGACATTCGATAGCCATATCCAATAATCGTGAACTCAATTTGTTTATGTTCTTTCAGTGTTTCAGCAACTGCTATTAACTTTTTAATATCTTGGGCAAGTCCGATATTACCCGTATAAACGACCTTGATCCTATTTTCCGAAATTGGCGGAAGCCTTTTTTTCAAGTTCAACTCGTCCGCAGTAAGCGAGTTTGGAATGAATTGGATATCATCATCTTTGACTCCTTTTGAAAGGATATAATCCCTAAATCCAGGACTATTGATGATAATTTGGTTAGAGTGTCGATATATTTTTCTTTCAAGGAAAAAAGCCATTTTCAAGATCCACTTATTCGTGAATACGCCTACCCCCTGCAATGATTCGGGCCATAAGTCTCTTACATCGGTTATTAGCTTTGCCTTCATCTTTTTCTTGGCAATCAATGCCGCCAATATCGGGAAAATAGGCGGGGTTGTGACAAACACATAGTCATATTTTTTTTCCAATCGAATGATTGTGTAAATGAAGAGCCACATCGCTTCCAAATAATGAAGCAAGCGTCTCCACATATTGCTTGTATACCTCTTCACTTTATCTGGTTGAATCCTGATGATATCTTTTTCCTCAATATCGACTTCATCCCAAAAATGGGCATCTTGATATAAACTTTGATGAGGATAACTCGGCTTCAAAGTGATGACTGTAACCTCATAGCCGCTTCGCTTCAAATTGAGATATACATTTTTCATCCTGTTTCCTGCGCTCCCAATTTCAGGATAAAAGTTTTGCACAATCATCAGGACACTTTTCATATGAGCCTATCACCTCGATTCTTTATATCGTCCTGCTTTTTATTGTAAATGGACGATATTAAGCGGGGGTTAAAGAAATATAAAGTCCCTATTAAGTTTGTAAATATTCTGTTAATTGTTGCGTTAATAAAATTTTTCTTAAGAACAACTCGTTATAATAGGGAGGAAATAAAGAAAGCGAGGAAATCATAATGCCTAAAAATCGTTTAAAGGTCATGACTGTGTTTGGGACAAGACCGGAGGCCATTAAAATGGCACCTGTCGTTTTGGAACTGAAAAAACACCAGGAAGAAATCGAAACCATCGTAGTGGTCACCGCCCAGCATCGAGATATGCTTGATCAAGTCCTGCAATGTTTCAAAATAAGACCAGACTACGATTTGAATATGATGAAAGAAAGACAAACATTAGAAGAGATCACAACTCGCGGTATTGGGGAACTGAGCGCTCTTATGAAAGAACTACAACCAGATATCGTGCTCGTTCATGGAGATACAACGACGACTTTCATCGCCAGCTTAGCCGCTTTTTATAATAAAATTCAAATTGGCCATGTTGAGGCTGGTCTTCGGACTGGTAATAAGTATTCTCCATTTCCTGAAGAAATGAATAGACAGCTGACAGGCGTCTTAGCTGATTTGCATTTTGCCCCAACAAATCAGGCAGCAGAGAATCTAATTTTGGAAAATAAAAAGAGTGATTCTATCCATATTACCGGCAATACGGCTATCGATGCTTTGAAAACCACAGTAAGGAAAGACTACGAACATCCAATTCTATCTGGTTTGAATGGAGATCGTATGTTATTGATGACAGCGCATAGACGAGAAAATATCGGTAAACCAATGGAAGAAATATTCCGTTCCGTCAAACGGCTGCTTGAGGATCAGACGGATATCCAAGTTGTTTTCCCACTTCATAAAAATCCAGTCGTCCGTGAAATTGCTTACCGGATTTTTGGTGAAACGGAAAGACTTCACTTAATAGAGCCGCTTGAGGTGCTTGATTTTCATAATTTTGCAGCGCACGCCCATCTAATACTGACAGATTCGGGAGGCGTGCAAGAAGAAGCCCCTTCACTTGGCGTTCCTGTCCTTGTGTTACGCGATACGACAGAACGGCCAGAAGGAATTGAGGCTGGCACCCTTTTATTAGCAGGCATTGAGGAAGAACGAATTTATCAATTAGCAACAGACTTACTTACAAATGAAGAAACCTATAAAAAAATGGCGACAGCTTCCAACCCCTATGGGGACGGGTTTGCCTCGAAGCGGATTGTTGAAGTCCTATTAAAACATTGTGAAATTAAATCCCCCCTTCCATTATGAAAATAGTTCATGAAAGTGAGATAACTGAAAACGCCTGCCACTTTAGCGGCAGGCGTTTTCTCATTAAGTTAGATTTTGAAACGGCTCATTTCCACTTTCAGGTTCTAAAGCCAATGTCGGCAGTGCTTGTGCACCCTCCGGAATCTGTTCAGCCGCTGCATGCTGTTCTTCAGTTGCAGTACTTGTATTTGCCCGTTCTGCAGAAGTAACCGCTATTTCTTTATATTTTCTAAAGCTCTATAAGCATTTGCTTCTCCTGAACCAAATAAAGCATCTTGTCCTTTCTTTCCATAGTCAAGAGATGTTTGCTTAATACGTGCTGTTACTTGGGCGGGTTTATAGTCCGGATGAGCTGCCTTAATAACTCCTGCAATTCCAGCTACTTGAGGAGCTGCCATAGAAGTACCAGCATTAAACTCATATGAAGTACCTAAATAGGTTGGCCAAGTACTTAGGATTAAGTTACTTGGATCAGCCGCCGCAGGATCATTGGTTTCCGCAAATTTAGGCCCATAATCTCCTCCAGGAGCTGCCACGTCAATAGCACTGTTTCCATAATTAGAGTAGAAAGCAAGCTGCTGAGTTGACCATTTTGTGGAGGCAGACACATTAATAACTCCTGGCATTTGTGCTGGCACTACAGTTGCAGGCCCTTTCACACTCATTCCATATGGTTCATACATTTTATTTAAATATTCGTTTACTTCCTTCTTGTCATCTAAATTTAAACTTTCATTACCACTGCCGGCTACTACAGTTACTCCATTCTTTACTGCATATTGAATTGCTCTCTTCCAAAGTAACGTTTCAGCGACTGATTTATAACTTTCTCCCTCAATTGTCATTTTGGTATTATTATAGAATCGAAGAGACATATTAATAACATCTACCTTGTCATTTGTCGCTGCAATAATTCCATCTATAATCCAAGCTGGTAATCCAAGGGCTTGCTCTGAGTAAAGTACGCGATAGGATCGGATTCCTAAATCTGGTCCTACACCGTTTACTTTACCATTTGCTCCAATGATCCCGGCAACCTGTGTACCGTGCCCATTGCGATCTTTTATATCAGTAGGATCACCTGTTTCAGATTCATCCATTCCAGCAGGAACAAGATTACGTCCACCTATTATATTATTCTTTAAGTCAGGATGAGACTCATCAATTCCAGTATCAACCACTCCCACCACTGCTTTATGAGTAATACTACCGTCTTTATTTTTATATCCGCCTGTTTCTAAATCATATGATTTCCCGTCGTTGGTCACCCTTTGAATATCCCATTGGGAGTCCCAATAACTCTCCGAATTTTGCTGGCTGATGATACTAGACTTATAGTTATAAGGGCTGACTGTTGTTTTGTCTATGGTTAGTGGAATTTCTCTGTTAGCAGCTTCTATTGAAGAATTACCTTTTAGGTTTTTAAGAAAAGAAGGCTCGTCAGATTGAGCTTCTATTCCTCCAACTTCGGGAAGAACTTTAGTTACTTTACCACCAGCTTTCCGTATTACCTCTTGATAATTCTCTGGTAATCCACTTTTAAAAGCTATTGCGTATGTGTCATTCATCTCCTGATTTTGACTCTTAGCTTGGGTAGGAACACCACCAACGGACAATATCCCTGCTCCTACTACAATCGAAAGTGCCGTATGTAGAATTTTCTTTTTCATATGTCTCCTCCTATATATGGAAAATATTAACCATTTACTATCTTAATATACAACAACCTAAATTCCAAGTTTTCCTAATAAATCTCATATTCTTGAAAATATTTTTTAATAAATAAAGGCTGTTTTCGCATACTTTGTTGCTATTTTACCAAGTAGTGCCGTGTGGTTGATTTCCCCTCCAGATGCTCGCTTTCCGCGGGGCGGGCGGTGAGCCTCCTCGGCGTAAACGCCTGTGGGGTCTCACCTGTCCCGCTGCTCCCGCAGGAGTCTCGCACTTCCGCTCCAATCAACCTTAAATAGTTTCGTTTTAAAAACAACAATCTTTACGAAAAGAGCCTAAATAAAAGAGCAGCGTCCCGTGATAAAGCTCGGAATACTCCTCTCATTATTATTTATGATGAACGCAATATGTATCGTCATTAGTTCCAACGTTAAAAACATAAATATATTAAATGGAATGACAAAAATAGCTTCTGTACGCAACTCCCCAAAGTGAGTAAGTCGAAATTGAATTTGATTTACCCTGTTCCATTTTGATAAAAGTTCATCACTTCTTAAGGTGTTGCAAATAATTGACTTCCTAATGGATTCCCCAGCACACTTAATTAAAGAAGATCCTGGCCAAGATCGACTCAATCATTTTACCTGCTGATATTTTAATTCCAATCCAACACCAAACATGATAGCTAATAGTCCAAGCAAAAAAGACCACCAAATTGGTGATCTTTTAGGAATTTCTAATTTTCAGCTTATCCTTTAATTAACCGGACATTTTTCCAAAGTTTGAACCTATGCTTTTTAAATAAAGTAAGACGGTTAAGAATATGACCACCTCAGATAATGGAATGGCCAGCCATGCAGCATTCGTCCCGAATATAAGCGGCAATGTTAGCAGGAATATAAGCATGAAAATAAATTCGCGCCCAATCGTGATCCAGGCTGCCATTTTCACTTGCCCTATGGATTGGAAATAGGTCATCATGACAAAGTTGACCCCCATTAGGATATAGCCGCTAAAGAATATCCTAATCCCACTTGTTGCAAGTTCTTTAACATCACTTGAAAAATCACCAAATAAATTCACGATTGGAGAGGCCGCAACCTGTCCCAGGAGGGTAATGGATATTCCCGCACCCATTGCCGTGAAAATGGCAATGCGGACCGTTTCCCGCTTCCTCTTTTCATCTTTTGCACCATGATAATAACTTACAAGCGGCTGGATTGCCGATCCTATGCCGAGAAACATCAACAGCATGACACTATGGGCATAATTTACAATCGAAAATGCAGCTAATCCATCGGTGCCTGCAAGGCGGGAGAACACATTATTATGAGCGATAGTAAAGACGGATACACCTATTTCCGCTAAGAAACTAGGAAAACCGATCATCATCGTTATCATGAAAAGTGACCTATCAAAACGGAACTTGACGAGACGAAGCGTATTCTTCTTTGTGAAGAAATGCAGGCTGAGAACCACTATCCCCAACGCGGCTGCAATGATCGTCCCATATGCTGTCTCACGCACCCCTAATTCAAGTACGTAAAGGATAATGAAATTCAAAACGAAATTCGAAATGGCTGTAACGATAAGGGAGGCCATGGCCAAATTCGGATTGCCATTGTTCCTGACGAATATGCTTAAAGTGTTTTCCAACGTGAAAACAAAGCCCAGCATCAAGAATACATTCATGTAGTCCGTTGCAAAGGGAGCGGTTGCCTCATTGGCTCCTAGTGCATAAACAAGCTGATGGTGAAAAGCGTAGGCAATCAGACCAATGATTACGGTGAATATTGTGATTAAAATGATTGAATGGGTGAAAATAAAGCGTGCACGATCATATTGCTTTGCCCCCATGCTTTGTGAATAAAGCGTTGCCCCGCCGACTCCAATCCAAATCGACATCGCTACAAAGATTGTATAAATCGGCCCTGCAATATTAACTCCTGCAAGGGCAACAGATCCAAGTTTATTGCCGACCATCACGCCATCGACAACAAAGTTCAATGCCATCAATACCATTCCGATCATAGAAGGGATCAAATAGCGAAGAAAGACCTTTCCCGTCGACTCCATCTCCAATAGATTTTGTTGTTGTTTTTCTCTTAATGACATGTATACCATCTCCTGCTATTTTACATTACCTTGAAATCCCTCTCCAAAAGATGGACCATGACGCCCCAAGTTTTTCTGCAACCCGCTCTGGATTATCGGCGTAAACCAATTCAACCATAATGGCCACGATGATACCTGAATACGCCAATGTCAGGGTCCGCGCATCCCCTGTATTTAAAGCCCCCTCTGATATCCATGTTTGGAATATCACTTCCATTAAGGCTTCCTGTTGAACCTGGAGATCATCAGTCTCCTTCTGAACTTCATTGTATAGATGTGTTGGCGGAAAGAATCCCATGCGAAGCCAGAACTTTAAACTCTCCACCTCTTGGAACATCTTGATCATTTCTTCCAAGAATCCGTATAGCGTCTTTTCCGGATCGCTTTTGCGCATGATATTGAAATACTCTACATAAAGCGAAAGCTCCATTTCCTTGGCGTCCTTAAGGACAGATAAAAACAGATCGTCCTTCCCTTTAAAATGAGAATAAATGGATTGTTTCCTTATTCCGACTTCTTCTGCAATTTGGGAAAGTGAAGTCCCCTCATAACCATGAATCGTAAAATATTTAAGTGCCGCTTTTTTTATTTCATCGCTTTTCATAATAACGTTCACCTTTCATTGCCGAATATTCTTTTTTGTATTTCTGATAAATCTATCATAACCTAACGAACGGTCGTCAGGCAAGTTATTCATTCTGGGAATTTGAGGTTTACCTCCAATTGAGATAAAGATTGGTCCGTTCTATAAAGAAGGTTTCCTCATCCATGCTGCTACATTATTCCCTAGTATAAAAAGGATTATCAGGTCTACCTGTCGAAATGATTGTCATAATAAAAAGGAGGATTCAAATGAAAAATCAGGTTACCCCCTATTTAATATTCGACAGAAAAGCAAAGGAAGCATTAGCATTTTATGCAGAGGTATTCCACGCAGAGATTACCGACCTGCAAACTTACGGGGAAGCTGATTTCCCGACACCTGAAGAAGCGAATGACCTTGTTTTGCATGCTAAAATCAAAAAAGGCGATTTGTTGATCATGGTATCTGATACGTTTCCGGGAAATCCCCTTGAAGTCGGAAATAATGTATCGCTGGTCCTCGATTGTGAAAGCGAATCGGAAATCCAGCATTTATACGCTGCCATGTGTGAAAAAGGATCATCCTTAATGGAGCTGCAAGATACCTTTTGGGGAGCTAAGTATGGTAAGGTCAAGGATCAATTTGGCGTCCAATGGGACTTGAATTTCACAAAATGAATGTAAAAATGGCCGAAGATACGATTAGTATCTTCGGCCATCTTTTATATCATCCAAACACATGAAAATAATTCAAGATATTTTTTCCAATCAGTAAAATCGTGACGCAAATGAATAATAAACGCACATAAGAAGCACCTTTCTTAATTGCAAAATTCGTTCCGACTAAGGCTCCTGCAACCATCGCAAGCCCCATCGGAATTCCATAGGCAAAATTGACGGTCCCCATTGATAAGAAAATGATAAGTGCGGCTATATTGCTTCCAAAGTTCAATATTCTTGCATTCCCAGCTGCCTGGACAAAATCAAACCCTATAATCAAAAATGAAAATAACAAAAAGGAACCTGTGCCTGGTCCAAGAAAACCATCATAAAAGCCAATGGCAAATATAATGACAATCAAAAGAATCATTTTCTTCCTTTTCAATCCTTTATACTTTGCATCTTTACCCCAATCCTTTTTTACCACCGTGTAAATCGCAACAATGACCAATAGGATCAAAATGAGAGGCTTTAGGATCTCTGCGGAAACGAAATGGACAACATATGCTCCTATTGCCGCTCCAATCACAGTAATCGGAAACAGCTTGATGACGAATTTAAAATTGACTTTTCCAGCCCGAATGAATGAAATCGTACTCGTTAAAGATCCCATTGTACCCGCAAGCTTATTGGTGGCAAGTGCCGCTGAAGGCGAAATCCCCGTGAACAATAAAGCCGGAATCGAAATTAACCCGCCTCCGCCTACAACGGAATCAATGAATGCGGCAATAAAACCGGCCAGTATTAAAAATAGCAAAGTATAGAGGTTGATATCCTCCATATATTCCCCTTCTTTCATAAGCACTCACTAAAACGCCATTACTCATTTTTCAACCAGATGATCGAATAACCTTTCCTCTGAAGTCACCGTAAACCCATGCCGTTTAAGCAAAGCCGCGGTCACTCCATTCCCGGCCTTCTTCTTCCCCTTGAAATCACCATTATAAATCGTCGCACTTCCACAGGATGGACTATTTTCTTTTAATACGACTAGCGTCGCTCCGACTTCCTGGGCTTTCAATAATGTAAGATTGGCTCCTTTTATGTACAATTCCGTTACATCCCGGCCAGACTTTTCGATTATTTTCGCTTTTCCATCAAGGACATCCTCACCTTCACCGCCAATTATCTCAGCAGGTTCCCTAGGTGTCGAAAAACCTCCAAGCAACTCAGGGCAAACCGATATAGCCTTATTCTCCCTCATTAATTCCAGAATCCTATCATCCAGGCTGTGTGTACCGTTGTATCTCACCTCAAGACCTGCTAAACAAGAACTCACCAAAATCATCAAATCACCCCAACTCATGCTTTTTACACCATTTTACCATTTTTTAGCGTCATTCATTTCGAATATTGACTATCAACCAGAACTTTGCGGTGAAGAAAGATGAAGTCGATGGTCGATTTATTGGGTGTGAAGGTCGATTTATTTGCGTGTAAATTGTAAGTTTACACGACCTTTCTCAATTAATTTTTTTGCTAAAGAAAGCATTGTCTCTTTCTCTACCTCATTGCAACTATTGCTTCTAATACCGTTTCTATCATTTGTGTTTCATTCGTCATATTAATTCCCCCTAATTTTTACTCATTACACTTTTATAGGTGGAATTAATTTAGAAATACTAAAGAATATATTGTTTTATTATTTAAACTCCTAGTATAAGAGTAGCAATAACGTTATATAAGATAGGGAAAATAAATAAAACTATATTAAAAATTATCCCAACCAATGCGATCTTATCCCGATTCATTCTATATCCTACAAACCCTAATACAGCACCTATTGGACATAGCACAAACGGCATGATGATGGGCAATCCTTGAATTTTTAAAGATACAATATCGAATAGAAAGTTAATAATAAATATAGTCAATACAGTTGGAATAAGAATAGATATAAGTCCTAAGATTTTTTTCATAACAATTTCCTCCTTAACTCAATCAAAAAATAATAAATACGTTTTAGTTCCAAAATATACTACCGTCCCCAACAAACCCAATATAGCCATTGCATTTATCGGGTTTAAAAAATTGTCTAGAACACTGTAAGCTGAGAAAAAGACAAACAAGGCCCCGATTGTAACGGTAAATGCGTAAAAACCCGCCTGGTAATTATGTCTTTGAGCTCTTTCATCAAATGCTTCTTTCTCTTGTACCCATTTATTGGCCTTTAGAATTCCAACACCTTCTGTTATTGTAAAAATAACCCATAGTAAAGCTGTTATTGGTAGTATCCAATGAAGCAAATTAGTATCTGTAGATTTCCATATTTCAAAGGTTGTAACCATTAACAACACAGAAACAGCCACTTTTAATAAAAAACTTTCTAAATAATTCATTTTTTATTCCTCCACAACGAATAAGTCTTCAACCATACAACCAAAGGTTTTAGCTAATTTAAGAGCCAAACCAACAGATGGGTCATATTTCTTCTTCTCAAGTGAAATAATTGTCAGCCGAGTCACCCCAACCAATTCTGCAAGTTGATTCTGCGTTATACCTAAATTGGTTCGGTATTCCTTAACCTTGTTTTCGGTTTTATTCTTCATCTCAATCTACCCACCTCGATGTATAGTAAAGTATACTTTATAATGTATACTTTACTATACATATTTGGAAAGTAAATACAATCAATAACAAAAAAAGCAACGCTCGAAAGGGCATTGCTTTTTAAAATTGCTAGTACCATATTATTTTAATGGGTTACACGGTTGTTTTTTGAACCATTCAGAACCACCTGCACAGTGGTTTAAGACAAGTCTGAAGTTTTTTATCACAAGAACAAGCAAAGTAACCACTGTCACCATAACAGCCATCGTGTGCTTTGCAGCATTTGTCTACCACATTGAACCAATTACCGTAAATACACGGTAGTTGTTTAATAACATCTTCTTTGTTATCAGCGACTATTAATGCATAGGTCGAATTTTTGGCGTGGAGGTCGATAAGGCTGAATTCCGCCATCCAAATCAACAAAAAAAGCGCTTGCAGCGAAATTTATTCTCTGCAAGCGCTTATCTATTAGTTAGTTGAGTTCAATGATAGTAATTGGTACGTAATGATGGTTTTTCCACTGGTCCATTCAACTTTTTGGATAACGGCTGTTCCGCTTGAATCAGATTGAATCGTTTTGCGGACATCGATTGGAATATCGATAGGGTATAACCGGTAACCTTCTTTCGACAGCCGAAAAATATTCTCTTCTTTACGGATTTCGTTCCCTTTTGTAACGATCATGGTATTGAGTTCCATAGGCATGCCCATGTGCATTTCCTCCTCTTGCAAATATACTTAGAATATAATTCATTCTATCATCATTCGGTTTTATTTTTCATCCAAGATGTTAAATCTTCGACAACTTTTCTGTTAACGGCCGGCGGGAAGTAATGTGTGAATTGAGGGAAATACCAGCTTTCGACCTCTTTGTTATGCATTTTCAACCTTTTCTCCAACCGGTACGCGTGTTCAATGGCGACATTGTCATCTTTTTCACCATGAATGATCAGAACGGGTACATTCAAATCTTCAATTGCAAACAGTGGTGTACGGTATTCATATTGATCGGGGCATTTTTTAGGTGTTCCGCCGATGACCCGCTTCATCATCCGACGCATATCCACACGCTCGACGTATGTTAAAAACATATCCGATACGCCACCCCATGTGACGATTGATGCTGCATTCCTGCAGTATATCCCAGTCCAAAGCGCCATGATGCCGCCACGGGAAAATCCGAGGATATGAATGTGATCCTTATTTACTCGGGGGTGCTGTTCAAGAAGATTGAATCCTGATATCGCGTCGAACCTATCTTCGCCTCCAAAATCTTCATCTCCCTCTCCGCCTTGATTTCCGCGGTAAAAAGGGGCAAAAACGATGAAACCTTCTACGGCATATTGTACAATCCTTGCTGGCCTCACCTTGCCGACATTTTTAATCCCCCCGCGTAAATATAAGAACGCATCATGAATTTCGCCATCAACCGGTTCAGCTAGTAACCCCTTTACTTTCAGGCCTTGTGAAATGTATGTAACTGAATAAAGATGGATTTGTGGATGCGGTGATGGAAACCGCCTTTTTGAAATAATCGTTCCGTTTTCCAATTTCCACTCTCCTTTCTCTTTAATCTTATTGTAAAACATCCGCTTGTTTTTATCCTCTGAGAGGCATTCACATTTTTTTCTTCCATTCATACGATAATGTAGGCAAAATACCTATTTATCAAGGAGGAAGGATTTTTGAAAAAATGGTGTAAAGCAGGTGTCGTATTTATACTTCTGTGCATGCTTGTGATCCCGCTCGGAGCATGTGGCAACAAGGACAAGGAAACAACGAAGGTCAGGGTGGCCGAAGTAACTCGCTCCCTTTTCTATACACCGCAATATGTAGCGATCGAAAAGGGATTTTTTAAAGATGAGGGCCTAAGCATTGATTTGAAAACAACGGCAGGCGGCGACAAGACGATGACCGCTCTTCTGTCCGATGGGGCGGATATTGCTCTCGTTGGCTCTGAAACATCGATTTACGTTCAGGCACAAGGTTCAAAGGACCCCGTTATCAACTTCGCTCAATTAACACAGACTGATGGAACGTTTCTTGTTTCACGTGAAAAAATTGATAACTTCAGTTGGGATATGCTGAAAAACTCTACATTCCTAGGCCAGCGAAAAGGTGGGATGCCGCAAATGGCCGGCGAGTTCGTATTGAAAAAAAATAACATAGACCCGAAAAAAGATTTGAACCTCATACAGAATATTGATTTTGCGAATGTCGCAACTGCGTTCGCTTCCGGAACCGGCGATTTTGTTCAACTGTTCGAACCAACGGCAAGTGTGTTTGAAAAAGAAGGAAAAGGCTATATCGTTGCTTCTTTCGGTTCCGAATCCGGGCATCTTCCCTATACGGTTTATATGGCTAAGGAAAGTTATTTGAAAGAAGACAAAGAGACGGTCAAGAAATTCACGAAAGCATTGAAGAAAGCACAGGATTGGGTTCAGGAAAATGACGCTGCTGAAATCGCCAAAGTCATTCAGCCGTATTTTGAAGATACCAATCTCGAGACCATGGAAACAGTTATCAACCGCTACAAAGAACAAGGTTCATTTGCCACTGATCCCATTCTTGATAAAGAGGAATGGAACAATCTGCAAAACATCATGGATGAAGCAGGCGAGCTGCCTTCACGTATAAGACATGATGAGCTGGTCAATACCGATTTTGCTGAAGAAGTCACAAAATAACATAACTAAAGGTAAGGAGGATGTCCGATGAGCTTTTTAAAAATCCAAGACATTCACCATACTTATTTTTCAAATCAGACGGCAGCGACCGCACTCGCGGACATTTCCCTCGACATTGAAAAAGGTGAATTCGTCTCTTTTCTAGGTCCGAGCGGCTGCGGAAAGAGTACCTTGCTTTCCATCATCGCTGGGCTATTTTCGCCTACTTCGGGAAAGATCCTGCTCGAAAACAAACCGCTGGAGGCCAACAGTGACCTTTCAATCGGCTATATGCTGCAGCAGGATTATCTATTTCCATGGAAGACGATAGAAGAAAATGTATTATTAGGATTGAAACTGATTAAAAAGGATGAAGGCCTTGAGAGAATAAAGACGCTGAAACTATTAAGTGACGTTGGATTGGGAGGCACCGGAAAATTATATCCGCGCGAACTCTCAGGCGGAATGAGGCAAAGGGCTGCACTGGCAAGGACCCTAGCGGTCGACCCAAAAATCCTTTTGCTTGATGAACCCTTCTCGGCCCTTGATTACCAAACGAAGTTGAAGTTGGAAGACCTTGTTTTTGAAACCCTGAAATCTTTCGGAAAGACAGCCGTGCTCGTCACCCATGATATCGGTGAAGCCATCGCAATGAGTGACCGCATTTATCTGTTTTCCGCGAACCCGGGAAGCGTGCACAAAACATTCGAGGTACCCGATGAACTGTGTGAACTGACGCCTTTCCATGCACGCAACCATCCACAGTATCCATTGCTATTCCAAACGATCTGGAAGGAGCTTGAGAGCCTTGAATATTGAAAAGCTTCATAACCAATATAAAACCAAATTAAAAAAGGAAAACAGGCTCATTCGCTTTTATCAGATCCTGATTTTCATCGTTTTTTTCAGCAGTTGGGAACTTTTTTCCCGGATGGGATGGGTAGATCCGCTCATCTTCAGCTCCCCAACCAAAGTGTGGCATCTTTTCATACAAAAATTGGGTGATGGAACACTGCTTTCCCATTCCGGAGTGACGCTATTCGAGACCGTTCTCGGCTTTATCATAGGGACACTGCTTGGAACCGTCCTGGCATCCCTGCTTTGGTGGTCGCCAAGACTATCAAAAACGCTTGACCCCTATCTCGTCATTTTAAATGCCATGCCGAAAGTGGCACTCGGCCCCATCATCATCGTAGCATTCGGCCCTGGCTTTCCATCCATCATCTCGATGGGGGCGATCATCTCCATCATCATCACCACCATCGTTGTCTACACCGCATTTCGCGAAGTGGACCCGAACTATCTGAAGGTACTCCAAACTTTTGGAGCCACAAGAACACAAGCATTTCGGGAAGCCATATTACCCGCCTCCTTCCCAACGATCATATCGACATTGAAAGTGAATGTCGGACTCTCCTGGGTCGGCGTCATCGTCGGGGAATTCCTCGTTTCGGCGAAAGGACTCGGCTACCTAATCATTTATGGCTTTCAAGTCTTCAACTTCACCCTCGTCATGCTAGCATTGATGATCATCGCCATCTTTGCCACCATCATGTATCAACTTGTCGAACTGCTTGAACGAAAATTAATCAAAGACTAACCTACTGCCGAAAAACCTCGGCAGTTTTTCATTCATGCTGGAATAACCTCTTGAACTTTGGTGTTTTACTCGTGAGTTTGGGCGTAACTCGCGAATTTGGGTGTTTTACTCGTGAGTTTGAGTGTTTTACTCGTGAATTTGGACGTTTTACTCGTAATTTTGGGTGTTTTACTCGCGAATTTGGGCCTTACTCGCGAATTTGGGCCTTACTCGCGAATTTGGGTGTTTTACTCGTGAGTTTGGGTGTTTTACTCGTGAGTTTGGGTGATTTACTCGTGAGTTTGGTGCTTTTACTCGTAAATTTGGGCGTAACTCGTGAGTTTGGGTGTTTTACTCGTAAATTTGGGCCTTACTCGCGAATTTGGGTGTTTTACTCGTGAGTTTGGGCGTTTTACTCGTGAGTTTGGGCGATTTACTCGTGAGTTTGAGTGTTTTACTCGTGAATTTGAGCGATTTACTCGTGAGTTTAGGCGATTTACTCGTGAGTTTGTCCCATTTACTCTTTTTTACAGAGAATTACTACTATCCAGCCTTGATATGCTCAACGGCACAATCTCATCTTTCATGATGAAACTAAACTCTTCACCCAGTACAGCCGGCAATGCTTCCAAAAAGATTGGGCCGTCCGTTTCCAGGTAATCTTCTTTCTTTTTCACCTCACGCAAATTAGCATAGAATATCGATTTAACGATTGGCTTCACTGGATCATGTACTTTATATTGTCCCAAAAATTGAAGTTGCCCCACCAAGCCCCCTGTTTCTTCATACACTTCCCGTATGGCTGTTTCTTCAATCGACTCCCCTGCTTCCCGCTTACCTCCCGGGAACTCCAACCCCCGCTCTCTGTGTTTGGTCAATACCCACCTTCCCTTATACCTGCTGAGTACAAAAACATGCCAAGACTCTCCAAAAACAGGATCCTCGGAGAATTCCACCGTATATCCGTTCGTATCAAAAAAACGTTTCATTTTTCCCCTTCTCTCCATATAAGAAATAATGCTTTATTTCTTTCATTATATGGGTAAAAAAAAACACTATCCAGCAAAAAAACGATGGCCCCCTCAGTATTCGAGGCCATCGTCTGTTGGTTTTGCTTGTAAAATCCCCATACTTTCTATATGCCGTCTTCCTTCTTCTGTACCTAGTGCATGAATCATCTCATAAATTTTTTGGAGAGTGATATCCTGTTTATCATTTTCCCGGTCAAAATGATATTGAAGGTATGGGACATGTGCCCTGTAAAAGTTTTCTTCCCCTATTGAATAATTATAATCAAATAACTCACGTAACTGGATGATTTCATTATCGGTCGCCTCGATCTCAAAATTCCATGGAGAACTTTCTCTATCCTGTGTTATTTGCCCATTCGGAAGCCAAATGTAATACTTTTTCCTGCTTTCAGACACATTCATCCACCCTTTCCATAAATCCTACGCTTATTTTTTCACGTAATTCCCTACTTCATACAATGGAAAATTTTATTTACAGAAGTACAAAGATGTTAAATAATAGATTAAAGTATCTTTCAAAGGGTAAAACATATAATAAGCCCAAGCATCCCTTCAGATTTTTATATGCACCCAGAGTTTTTTTTGATAACCTACATATAAAGAGATAACGATTTCTAATAAATGTGAGGTGAAAGTTTTGAAGTTAATTGAAGAATTATACAATATGTACCGTAATAAGATGACTGGTGATGAAGAAGATATTGATATGCTTACTTTTGCGGTCCTGGAGCAATTGGACCGTAAGGAGATTTTCGAATTGCTTCAAGAGATGGATGATCAAGAACTAACCAATCTAATGGGCCTTTACATTATTGAAACGTTAAAAGGGAAGTTCGCTCAAAATAGCCTGAACGACACGAAACCTACACATTTTCCGCCACGGAATATTCATTAATACATACCTGTCTGGTGTCCCTCTTTTGATGGATGCCTTTTTTATTGTTTTAATTCTTCCCTCCATAAAAAAAAAAGCCCTACCGAAGTAGAGCTTTCCCTAAACCTTAATGTCCTAAATACGCACGCAGCATCCAAGCATGTTTGTTTAAGCTTTTCTTCATGCCTGTCAGCATATCAGCCGTAACCGGATCTTCTTCTTCGGCCACTTCGATAATTTCTAAGAACTCTCCGGAAAGCTTCTCAAAATCACTGATGACGCTTTGAACCATATCTTCGGTATTTTCGTTACCTGTCGCTTCTTCAATCGTAGTCAATTCCAAGTACTCTTTAAGGGTAGCGACCGGTTTTTCCCCAATGGCTAATAGTCTTTCAGCCAATTCGTCATAATTGGCTGTCACTTCTTTATATAGTTCTTCCAATTTTTGATGAAGTTCAAAGAAGTGCGGTCCATTCACGAACCAGTGGTAATTATGAATTTTCGTATAAAGAACACTGAAGTTTGCAATTTCCTTATTCACTAATATTCCTAATTTTTTCTGAGCCATAAATATCTACCTCCGTAAGTTGGTTATACCTTTATAATTCCCTCTATTCTAAAATTGAAACATTATCCGATCCGGTTCTTATGCTAAAATGAATCTAAAATGTGAACGTTAGGAGCTGTAGAGTATGATTACGGTTTTAGTTATCTCCATTATTGTGATTCTGATTGTATTGGCATTATCCGTCCTGACAATCGGAAAAGGTTACAGCTATAAGCATACAGTGGATCCCATTGACCCTTTGCCAGAGGATGAGGGGAAAAAGGAAGAACCCCAAAAATGAAAAAAGGTTCCTGTCACAAACTGACAGGAACCTTTTTTATTAACCGAAAACTTTATGAAGGTCTTCTTTATCTTGAGCAAGCCAGAAATTCATTAATTTCTTGGCTCCTTCAAGATCATGCAATTTTGCTTGGCCGCATTGTTTTTCATTTGCAGCTGGAATTTCTGTAATTTGAACAGCATCCTTGAATGTATCTTCAAGTACATCGATTATTTCCGTTACTGTCGGTTCGCCGCTGACAACAAGGTAATATCCTGTTTGACATCCCATTGGTGAAATATCGATAATATCAAAATGATCGTAGCGCTCAGAATGCTTACGGATATTGAAAGCAAGCAAATGTTCCAATGTATGGATCGTGTCCGGCTTCATCGCTTGTTTATTAGGCTGGCAAAAACGGATATCAAATTTATTAACAACACCATCTGTTCCTACCTTATGGACACCGCAATGTCTGACATATGGGGCTTTAACAGCGTTATGATCTAATTCAAAGCTTTCAACTGAAGGCATTTAATTCACTCCTTAATTGTATGTATCTCTATTCTACCTTGAATAACAATATATTACATCCATTAAAATTAATTCTTATTAAATATATCGGATTACCCATATACTTATTCCTTTTTTACCCTTATTGGAAATTTAAAAAATATGCTATAATTAAGGGTAATGAATTTACTCGAAAAGAGATGAAAGCATTGTGTTAAAAAAAATATTAATGGGAATCATCCGTTTTTACCAAGTTGCCATTTCTCCATTAAAACCGCCTACCTGCCGTTTCTACCCAACTTGTTCCCATTATGGTTTGGAAGCGATCAACCGTTTTGGCCCTATAAAAGGAAGCTGGTTAGCCATAGTCCGGATTCTTAAATGTCATCCATTTCATCCAGGAGGCATTGACCTTGTTCCAGAAAAAAAGAAAAAAAGTGAAGACAATTAGAAAAAAAACTTGCTTTCTTTTATAATCTTTTGTATTATACAGAAGTCAAATCGTAATCATTTCGTTTTTTATAAATAAAATCCAAATCGTAATCAATACGAATTATAAAGGGGCATTTCCATATGAAAAATCGAGCATTGCTGTCACTTTTCCTTGTTACTGCGCTATTTTTGTCAGCCTGCGGCAACTCAAAGGGAGATTCCACTAAAGAAGCCAAAGATACCTTAGATATTTATACGACGGTATACCCATTACAATACTTCACGGAAGCCATTGGCGGGGAGTATGTGAACGTCAAAACAGTTTATCCACCCGGAACGGATGAACACTCTTTTGAACCCTCTCAAAAAGATATTGTAAAAATGGCGGAGTCAGACCTGTTTTTCTACATTGGCTATAATCTTGAAGGCTTCGTGACGAAGGCTCAACCAATTTTAAGCAAAGAAGGCGTCAGAACAGTCGCAGTAGGTGAAACGGTTCATCTTGATGAAGGTGGGCATGCACACGAAGACGAACATGCACATGAAAAGGACGGTCATGACCATGGGGGCGTTAATCCCCATTTGTGGTTAGATCCCATCTATTCCATTGACATGGCTAAAACCATCAAAGACGAATTAATCAAGAAAATGCCTGAACATGAAGAATACTTCAACAGCCAATTCAACGAGCTTTCCGAAAAACTGAAGGCACTTGATAAAAAATTCGCGACGACAATCGAGTCGGGCCGTACCAATAAGATCATCGTTTCCCATTCCGCATATGGTTATTGGGAGGAACGCTACGGACTTGAACAGATTGGCGTTACAGGACTTACGTCTTCAAACGAACCCTCTCAAAAGGAACTTGCGAAAATCGTAACCATGGCCGATAAAGAAGACTTGAACTATGTCATCTTTGAGCAGAATATCAGTTCTAAACTAACCGAAATCATCCAAAAGGAAATGGGAGCGAAATCGCTTAAGCTCCATAACCTTTCCGTGTTGACGGATAAAGATATCCAAGCAGGCGAAGATTACTTCAGTTTAATGGAAAATAATATAAAGACACTGCAAACTGCGTTGCAATAGTCAAAAAAGGCGGGTCCTGATGGGTTCGCTTTTTTTGTCCCCCAATAAAAAAATGGACTCAAAAGTCGAAGCTCTTGAGCCGTTTTCATTATTCTTTTAAATGCTTCTCGCGGATTTTTTCCATTTTCGTCATCAATTCCGTTCCAATCGTGGATTCGAATTCCGGATAGATGACCGTCATTTCATCCATCCACTCTTTCTTTTCATCATCTGACAATGTATAGATGTCGATATTCGATTTTTGCTTGATTTCCAGAAGCTGTTTCTGATTCAATTCATTTGATTTGTGCCATAACCATTCCGTCGTATCATCCATCGCACGTTTGATTTGCAGCTGAATATCCAACGGGAGATTGTCCCAAAACGGCTTGTTTATCATGACGACATACCCTAAATACCCGTGATCACTGATCGTTAAATATTTTTGCACCTCATATAATTTCTTGGAATAGATATTCGAGATCGTATTTTCCTGGCTGTCCGTTTTATTGATTTCAAGGCTTTTAAACGTTTCATTAAACTCCAGCTCCGATGTTGTCGCCCCAAAATGCTTGAATTGGCTTGCCAGGACTGCACTTGGCATGATTCTAAAACTCTTTCCCGCAAAATCCCTCGGATGCCGTATCGGTTTATTGCTTGTAATCTGTTTATAGTTATTCGACCAAAATGCGAGTCCCTCGATATCCATGGAATTCAGCTGCTTAAGCAGCTCTTCCCCCACTTCTCCATTCAAAGCTTCCTTTAGCGCAGTGTCCGTTGGAAAGACGTAAGGGAGGTCCAAAAGCATCCATTTTTTTGATATGTTCGTAATTTTAGATGTAGTTGGAGCAATCATCTGCACCTTGTTTTCTTGTAACGCATTAATTTCTTCATGATCACTATATAATGACTGATTAGGGTAAACTTCAATTTTGACACGATGATCTGTATATTCATCTACAAGTTTGGCAAATCGGTTCGCAGCTAGCCCCTTAGGCGTATTTTCGGCAACGACATGACTGAACTTAATTACGATTTGATCCTTCATCCCCACCTGCTCCTCATCCTTCGGCAAATTGAAACCGAAGCTTGTAAAGAACGATTGAAACGATATATAAACTGCTATCAGCAGACCCATGCCAATTAAAACAAAATACCCCCATAATGCACGCATATCGACAACTCCTTACCGCTCACTTCACATTATTACTATTCTATCACAGCCTTTTTTCTGTCGTAATACAATGCGTGAAAAATAGCGAAAATAGATAGAAATTCTGTTACTATTAAGTATAGAAGTAATGGAGGAACAACAATGGATAAATCCTTTCATATGCCCGTTCAATTTAAAATCACCCTGCTATCATTCGTAATCGTCGCTTTTTCGATACTTATAGGCGGGATTTTTATATTTGGAAATATCGTTTCAGTCAGGGAAGATGAAATCGGCAAACGTTCCATGATCACTGCACACACCATTGCCGAACTCCCTGAAGTACAGAGATTGGTCCGTGAACCTGAAGGATGGACGCAACTCAATCCGATGATTGAAAACTTAAGGAAAATCCATCAAGCGGATTATATTGTTGTGCTCAACAATCAGCATATACGCTATTCCCACCCGGTGTTCAGACAATTGGGGACCCCATCTAGCAGCAATGACGAAAGCCCTGCGTTCGCTGAACATGAATACCTTTCAAAGGCGGCAGGCGAACTCGGCATTTCCGTTCGCGCCTTTGTCCCGATCCTTGATGAGGATAACGAGCAAATCGGCGTCGTACTGGTTGGGAACATCCTGCCGACGATACCGGAGTTAATAAAGGATTTGAAAAGCGAAATCGCGATTATCCTTATCCTTACACTCCTATTCGGGGTATGCGGCTCATGGCTCTTGGCCAGACGGATAAAAAAAGAGACCTTCCAACTTGAACCGCATGAAATATCACGGATGTTGGTTGAAAGGACCGCTGCCTTCAATGCCATGCATGAAGGGGTCATCGCCATCGATAATAATCAGACAATCACGATTTTCAATGAGAAGGCTAAGCAAATGCTCAATATCAACGGTGCCGTCATTGGCAAGAATATCAATGATATTATAAATGATACCCGTCTGCCAGAAGTACTCGACCGGACATCCCCCATTTTCAATCAGGAAATATCCGTTCAAAACAGGAATATTGTAAGCAACCGGGTACCAATAAAGGTTTCCGATAAAACGATAGGCGCCGTGGCCATTTTCCAGGACCGCACCGATGTGACGAAGCTAGCTGAAGAATTGACTAGTGTCAAAGCATTCGTTGAAGCCCTGCGCGTTCAAAACCATGAACATATGAACAAACTTCATACGATAGCAGGATTGATCCAGCTAGGTAACTTGGATGAAGCACTGCATTATATTTTTCAAATCACGGAAGAGCAAGAGGAACTGACCAGGTTTTTAACGAAGCACATTCACGATGATAATTTAGTGGGGCTTATATTAAGTAAAATCTCCTTGGGAAGGGAACTCGGAATCGAACTCATCATGGACAAGCACACGAAATTGGACCGCTTCCCAGCTGATATGGATCATCACGATTTTGTTTTGATAATCGGAAACCTGATCGAAAATTCATTCGCTGCGCTAAAGCATTGTGCAGAAGAAACAAAACAGGTTTACCTATCCATTTACCAAGATGAACGGCATTGTCAAATCGTGCTTGAGGATAATGGACCTGGTATTCCCGAGGACATTCATAAAGATATATTCGAATATGGTTTTACAACAAAAGGTGCGGAAGGATCAGGAATTGGTCTTTATTTAATAGACCAAATTGTTAAAAAGGCGAACGGCGAAATGAAATTCACGACACGCCCTAACGAAGGGACAAGCTTTTTTCTTTCTTTTCCCATGCACGATATAGAGGAGCACCAAAATGACTAACGAATTTCGTGTACTTTTAATTGAAGACGACCCAATGGTCCAGGAGGTTAACAAACAGTTCATCGAGCGCCTGCCCGCCTTTAAAGTCGTTGATACAGCTTCAAATGGGCTTGAAGGTCTGGTGAAAATCAGGAAGATTAAACCCGATCTTGTCATTTTGGATATCTTCATGCCCTCTTTAAACGGGGTCGATACACTTTATCAAATCAGAAAAGAGCAAATTGATGTGGATGTCATCATCATTTCGGCGGCCAATGACCAGAAAACGATCCGAAAAATGATGCAGAACGGGGCTTTTGACTATTTAATCAAACCATTTAAATTCGAAAGGCTAAAACATACACTTGAACAATATTTTGCTTTTCGGATGGAGGTTGAACCTGACCATCAAATCTCTCAAAATCAGCTCGACCGAATTCTCTTTCAAAATAAAACACCTTCTGAAGCGAGTCCGAAATATGATGTACCTAAAGGATTGAATGGCGCAACTCTTGAGCAAGTGACGAAATTCATAAAAACCCAGCCTGGATCTTTATCGGCAGAAGAAGTGGCTGATGGAATAGGAATCGCCAGAGTTACAGCAAGGCGCTATCTTGAATACTTGCACGGCGAAGAAGTCCTTCAGCTTGACGTCCAGTATGGCAGCATCGGCCGTCCAGTTAATAAGTACCGGCTTAGAAAAACTTAAATCGCATGGGGACCGGTCAGAATGAAACGGTTCCCTGTTAACTTTTTCATTTACGCTCCCGTTCTTCGATCATATATGCCCCACTTTCTCTTCAAAAGAAACAGCTCACACTCCGCCAACGCCGTCACTTCTTTAATGACATAGTCCGGCATGCCTCTTCTTAATAGAATTTCCGCAATAAGGTACGGTCTTTTCATATACTCTCCCCTCCCTATCCCTTGGTTGCCATCCTTTTATTTCATTATACAAAATAATCCAATAAAGAAAAAATAGACAAAGCCCCATTTTCCAAAAAAACATATGACTAATCGGGCCATTTAAATGATTTTCCTTCTCTAAAATTCCGTTTTATAAAAGGAATACTGGAGATGAAAAATATTTGCAGACTAAAAAGTTCCAGTCGATTTCAATAAGTAATCCGCTCCCTTTCCGCCGACTGTCTGCCAAGTCTCATCAAAGCAAGAATCTAGCGGGGACTCGGCTAGCCAGTTATTCGGCAGTAATCTATCAAACCTACTTTTGTCTGCAAACTGATATTTGTTAGTATCTTATTAAAATCATTTTCTAAAAGGGTGGGATTTCCGTCCAAAATGTATTAAATGGTTTTTTTACATATACCGGGGTATCAAAGGCAAGCAGCAAATAATATATTACAGCGAGCTAGGGGATTATTTTAAACCGGGGGTGAATCTGCAATATGGATTCAAAAGAGGCGGGCCATGCACCTCCTTTGATTTTTTCACCTATAAAGTTTACTATATGTAGTCAAATCCTTTAGCCGCTTTTCATTGATGGCAAAACCGATTCCCGCTTTATCAGGAACCTGGATCATGCCATTTTTGACAATGACTTCCGGATCGATTATATCCCCTTCCCAATATCGGGATGAGGATGATATATCCCCGGGAATCGTGAATCCTTTTAATGTGGCAAGAGCGATATTATGTGCACGCGATATGCCAAATTCAATCATCCCCCCGCACCAAACGGGCACATCATTTCCCAAGCATAGATCATGGATTTTGACAGCTTCTGTCCAGCCGCCGACTTTTGCCATCTTAATGCTGATCACCCCACAGCTCTCGAGTGACAGCGCACTTTTGGCATCATGAAATGAGTTTATGCTTTCATCAAGGCAAATGGGTGTCTGCAGCTGTTTCTGCAAAATGGAATGTTCAACAATATCGTCATGTCCCAGCGGCTGCTCAATCATCATCAGCTTAAACACATCAAGCTTCTGCAGATGCGGGATGTCATCGAGTGTGTACGCTGAATTGGCATCTGCCATTAGCGGGATATCTGGATGGGCCCGACGGATTTCCGATAAAAACTCCAGATCGTTATGAGGATTGATTTTTATTTTATATCGCTGATAACCAGATTTTGAAAAATCCTCAATCTGGTGCATCGCATCTTCAATATCATTGGATGCAACGACAACACCAGCGGCCACTTCACTTCGTTCACCGCCAAAAAGCTGTCCGAGATAGACGCCATTCTGCTTCGCATATAGATCAAGTATTGCCTGCTCCAAAGCTGACTTCGCCATCGCATTCCGTCTGATTCCGCTCCACAAGCCCGGCAGCTCATCGGGATGTCCAAACTGACTGGCCAATGTCAGCGGTATTAAGAAATCATCCAACATATGAAAGCAGGTTTTGATCGTTTCCTCGGTATACCAAGGACTTGAAAAAGGAACGGCTTCTCCGTATCCAATCAATCCATCTTCATCCATGGCTTCGACAATTATCACTTCCCGGTCGGATACCGTTTCGAGATGCGTCTTAAATGGCCGCTTCAAAGGGGCCTTAACGAGCTTTAGTGAAATGGAGGATAACTTCATTGCCATTCCCCCATTCTCTTCTTCAGTTCCCTTCTCAGTAGCTTGCTCGCGCCATTACGGGGAAGCTCCTGACAAAAAATCACGTTCCGGGGAATTTTATAGGCCGCCAAATATTCCCTGCAATACTCCAGCAATTCACTCTCATTAGCCTCAGCGCCTTGTTGCAAGACCACAAAAGCAAGTGGAACCTGTCCCCATTTTTCATCGTCGATCCCCGTCACACCCGCTTCGAAAATTTCAGGGTGCTTACAAAGGACATTTTCAACCTCTGCCGGATAGACATTCTCACCGCCGGATATGATTAAATCCGAGCGTCGGTCTAGCACATACAAAAAACCTTCCTCATCAAGATAACCAAGGTCCCCTGTATATAGCCATCCATCGGTAATAGCCTGCCGTGTAGCGTCCATTCGATTAAAATAGCCTTTTGTCACATTCGGACCTGAAACCACGATTTCCCCCACTGCACCCGGTTCACAAATATTGCCGTCTTTCTCTATCCGTAACTGCGAAGGGAACAAAGGTTTTCCCGCTGATCCGATTTTTTCCATGCTATACTCCGGTGCAAGTGTCACAATCTGTGAAGACGTTTCTGTCATCCCATATGTCTGATAGACTGGAATCCCTTTTTCCTTACATACTTCAAGTAAGTGAACGGGCGCTGGGCCGCCGCCTAACAGCATACAGCGGAAAGCTTCCGGATAGCTTGTTCCCTTCAAATCCTGCAACATCCTATTCACCATCGCCGTCACGACCGAAATGATCGTCACGCCATTTTCCTGGATGCTCAAGTTTGCTTCCCGTTCATCGAACCGTTCTGCCAAAACGACCTTCATGCCATAAATCACATTTTTCATCAGGATGGATAAGCCGCTAATATGAAAGATCGGAACTGCACAATACCAAGAATCCTCCTCATGCAATCCAAGGTTCAGCACCGACCCGACAGCACTCCACCAATGGTTGCCGAAGGTTTGGATCACACCTTTTGGATTTCCTGTCGTGCCTGAGGTATACATGATCGTAGCCGTATCCTCAAGATAAAACTCTTGAAGAATCTCTGCAGCTCCTTCATCCGGCAATTCTTCCATTAAAAGAAGGTGTAAATCCGGGAGAATACAACCAATTTCCGAGAGTTTTTCGGAAAAGGAACCTTCTGAAACCAGATAAGAAGTCTCACTATCCTCAATCTGCCAGGCCAACTCTTTTGCCGTTAACTTATTATTCAGCATCACAATCTTCACACCGAGATAAAATAGTGCGTGGATAACGACAACACCATCAATATGGTTACGGAGTAAAACCGCGCATGAATCGCCAGCCTTCAGACCAGTGTTTGCCAGCTTGCCAGCCATCTTCTCCGATAATGTATGAAGTTCAAGAAAGCTATAAGTATGGCCTTCAAACTCAATTGCCGGGCGATCTGGTGAAAGATGCGCCCGATTTTTCAGCCAGTTCGGCAACTTTTCTTCTGCCATGATTGCTTATCCTCCTCCATTTGATATAGAAAACAGCCCGGCGATAATCCGCCAAGCTGTCAGTCTCATCATTTCACGCGTTTCATCAAGGGAAACGAGGGAATTGTCCAAAGTCCGGATTGCGTTTTTCTTTGAATGCATCGCGGCCTTCTTTTGCTTCTTCAGTTGTATAGTATAAAAGTGTAGCGTCACCAGCCAATTGTTGAAGACCTGCAAGGCCATCAGTATCAGCGTTCATTGCCGCTTTCAAGAAACGAAGTGCAGTTGGGCTCTTCTCAAGCATTTCTTCACACCATTTAACGGTTTCCGCTTCTAATTGGTCTAATGGTACGACCGTGTTTACCAATCCCATATCCAATGCTTCCTGGGCATTGTATTGACGGCATAGGTACCAGATTTCACGTGCCTTTTTATGGCCCACGATACGTGCCAGGTAGCCAGAGCCATAACCGGCATCAAAGCTTCCCACATTCGGTCCAGTTTGTCCGAATACTGCATTGTCAGCAGCAATCGTCAAGTCACATACCACATTCAGAACATTACCGCCACCAATTGCATATCCTGCAACCATCGCTACGACCGGTTTTGGAATGACGCGAATCAAACGCTGTAAATCAAGAACGTTTAGACGTGGAATGTTATCTTCACCAACATATCCGCCATTTCCGCGTACTTTCTGGTCTCCGCCTGAACAGAATGCTTTACCGCCTACTCCAGTTAAAATTATGACACCTATGCTGGAATCATCACGCGCCCTTGCGAATGCATCAATCATTTCAGCAGTCGTTTTTGGCGTGAATGCATTATGTACATGCGGTCGGTTGATGGACACTTTCGCAATCCCGTTATATTTTTCATATAAAATTTCGTCATACTCACGTATTGTTTCCCATTGTATCGTCATTTTAATTCCTCCTCCGATTTCGCTTTAAAAACTCACTTATTATTTTACCAAACTTTTCTCCATCTTCCACATGAATCGCATGTCCGGCATCATTTATTATTTTCCATTCAGCCCGCTTCAGCTTTTTTTTCATCGAGTCCGCAATTTCACAAAACTTAGGATCGAGTTCACCGGTTACAAGAAGCACAGGGAAATCAAGGGTTTTCAGGTCTTCCCAGTAAGAAGGCTGACTGCCGGTCCCCATACCAAGGAGGCTATTGGAAAGGCCGGCAGGGACATTTTCCATCCTCTGCTCCCGAATGGCCGACCTGGTTTTGGCCGACAACCGTTTTTGACTTTCAAACAGCGGGATGTTTTCCCATTGATCCACAAAAGCTTCCATGCCATTTTCAAGAATCCTTTCGGCAAGCTTCCTATCATTTTGCCTTCGGATTTCCCGCTCTTCTTCTGTTAAAAGGCCTGGTGAAGCGCTTTCCAATATCAATTTATCAACATACTCAGGATACAAACAGGCAAATCCCAATCCAAGCCTTCCGCCCATCGAGTATCCAAGGACATGTGCTTTCGGGAAATGTAACTCATCCAAAATGAACTTGATATCTTCAGCCACCTGCTCCATCCCATACCTTCGATGATTGGCCGGTGACGCAGACATGCCATGACCGATGATATCGACCATGATCATTGTATACCTCTCACGCAATAGCGGAATGAGAAAATTCCACGTATCTCGATTTCCCGTAAATCCATGCAAAAGTACAAGAGGTTCTCCATTTCCCGCTATTTCAACAGCATAAGTGACATCTCTGCAGACAATTTTCATGGCATTTCCCTGTCTAACACCATTTTTATTTCCTGGGAAACAAAACTCCACAAATTTCGATGTTTTTGTAAATTGGACTCCCTTTCGGTCGGTACTTCAATGATTTTCAGACCTTGAATTCCAAATGACTCTGTAAATACCTTCTTTAACTCATCCCAATTTTGCACCTTGTTGTATTTACCGCCGTACAGCTTTGCAGTATGGGAAAAATCAAGCCCATGAGGGGTGCCGAATAGCATTTCGAAATGTTCTTTCTCATTCGCCTGTGGCAAGAAGGAGAAAATGCCGCCCCCATCATTATTAATCAGCAATATGGTGATATTTTGTTTTTGAAGTTTTGCTGCAAGCAAGCCATTCATATCATGGAAAAAGCTTAAATCTCCGATTGCCAGTACCGTATTTTTGGATACCGTACTTACTCCAAGCGCAGTGGAAACGACCCCATCGATGCCATTCGCCCCACGATTTGCAAAGGTTTTGATTCCTTTTCCATTATTCAAAAAGAATGTATCCAAATCTCGTATGGGCATACTATTCCCGACAAATAAGGTGGATTCCAATGGCAACATATCAGCAAGCAGGGAGAACAGCTTGCCTTCACTTAATTCCTCTTCATCCCTGATGGAAGCTAAGGCATTCTTCGTTGCTACGTTGACAGTTTGCCATAAGCCAAGCCATTTATCATCTGAGGCATCAGTAACTTTTTCACAAACACGCTGACAAAAATCTTTCTCTTCGCTGTAAATCATGTTCGATGCCAATCCCGCTGGTTCGCGCCAACCCGCTCCGCCATCGACGACCAAAGTGATAGCTTGTTTTTGTTTTTTCATGAATAACAATAAGGGTTTAGAAACAGGCATTGTCCCGAAACGTAAAATCACGTCCGGTCTGAAAGCCGCTTTTGCCGCTTCATCGCGTAGAAACGTATCATACGCATCAATAATGATGTCTTTGTCGTGGCTCCCGCTCCTTAACTGGGAAAGAGGGTCAGCCAATACCGGAAAAGCAAGTTTATCCGCTAATGCGGCGATTGCTTCCTTCATCCCTGAATGCGGTAATTCGCCACATACAATCATACCTTGCTTAGCTTGTGACAAAGTAGTTGCAACAGCATCTATTTGTGATGCGGACAGTGACCGTTCTCCACTATCAATCAATACTGCAGGCGTCATTTTATTTTGCCTATATCCCTTTGCTTGCTCCAGATTCGGAATCAATGGTTCTCGAAGCGGGAAATTCAAATGTACTGGCCCTGCAGGTTCAGTTGCCGCTGTAGCTACTGCCCTTGCACCGATCGTCCTTGCATATCGCATCATCTCATCTGTACTTTCCGGAAGTGCCATTTCGACAAACCATTTTACTTGTCTCCCGTACAGATGAATTTGATCGATCGCCTGTGGGGCACCGACATCACGCAATTCATGCGGGCGATCAGCGGTCAGTACAATAAGCGGTACCCTTGAATAGTAAGCCTCGATGACGGCTGGGTAAAAGTTTGCAGCCGCTGTACCGGATGTACAAAGAAGTCCGACAGGTCCTTTTAAGGCCTTAGCCAAACCCAGGGCAAAAAAAGCAGCCGAACGCTCATCCACATTAATATGAATTTCGATATCAGGATGTTCCACTAACAACAAAGCTAGGGGTGTGGATCGCGAACCAGGGCTCACCACCACATGCTTCATCCCATTTTGTGCCAGCTCATCGACAAATGAAGCGGCATACGCTGTCAATGCATCTCGGTCATTCATTAAGATTTCCTCCTAAAGCACTTAGCATCGGATTGAATTTAATCCCCGTTTCCCGGAACTCACTTTCGGGAGTCGATTCTTCAACTACGCCGCATCCCGCAAAGAGCGATGCCTCATTGTTCTGTATTAGGGCAGAACGTATCCCTACGGCGAATTCCCCATTTCCATACGTATCCACCCAGCCTAATGGCCCCGCATAAAAGCCGCGCTCAAGACCTTCCATTTCCCGAATCCGGACAACGGCCTTTTCTTTTGGAAGTCCGCCCATGGCGGGTGTAGGATGGAGATTTTCAACGAATTCAAAAATCGTGACACCTTCCTTGGATATACCGCGGACCGGTGTATACAAATGCTGGATATGACGGTTTTTCATAAGTTTCGGTTCGCCTGGGACCATTACCTTTTTGCACACAGAATCAAAGGCATTTGATATCATCGACACGACATATTGGTGCTCTTGTAAATTCTTTTGGTCATGAAGCAATTCTTCACCAAGACAAACATCTTCTTGCTCATCTTTCCCTCGCCCCATCGATCCAGCAAGACAGGTAGAGAAAACTTCATTTCCCTGTTTCTTAATTAAACGTTCAGGAGTGGCACCGACAAAACAGTCACCACCAGCTTCCAAACTGAAAATATAGCTTAATGGCTGCTCAGCAATCAATTGCTCAAGCACTTTCCCTGAATCGATGGAACGCTCGAAAACAAGTCGAAGCTCCCTTGCCAAAACGATCTTGTCGAGATCTGTCGTCTTGATTTCCTGAACAGCCTCTGCGACCGTTCGCTTCCATTCCTCAGGTTCGACTTCCCTCTGCATAACCAAGGCATTGGGAACCAATCCAGTGCCATCCAGACTTTCGAAAAGGAAAGCTTCCCGTTCATTTATCATATCTATGAAGAGTTTTTCTGAATCATCAGGCGAACAAAGTAAGTTTGTCGTTAAGTAAGCTTGTTTCCCCACTTTTGATAGCATGAAGGCAGGTATATAAAACAGGTTGTCCCCAAATTGATTCCAAAGGAGCGTACTGTTAGTTTCATAATCAAAGGAAAAGCCCCCAAACAGTAAAGGACCGGTCGCTTCTACATCGGTCAACCCCGTTTTGACAGCAGTATTCTGCAGATTGATCCAGCTCTTTTCGACTTCTCTATAACGTTCGGCATTAGATGCCGCTTCGAGTTTCTTAACATTGCCTAAACCGGTGATGGTTATTTCCTTTGCAGGGTCCTCCCAGAAAAAGCGTTCACCCGCGTACCGTTCTCTTCCAGCTTGATAAAATGAAAGGGGGTTGTTGCAATTAACTTTCTTAATATGACTGAATAGAACTTGATCATTCAAGTCCTTCGCCTTTTGTATAGCTGAAGCCAGTCCCTGAAACTGTTCAGTTTCTTCTGAGATAGCCAAAAAAATCCCCCCAAATGTACATTTTAAAAGCTTTTTAACCTATTTAAAGATACACCTCTCTTCAACCTCATGTCAATAAAACGCCCCTTTACCAAACGATTCATGCCTGCTTTTTTCCTTATTATATGAATCTTAGCGAATGAAGAGAAATATCCTTGATTTTGGAAGAGAATCTCCATGAAAGCCAATTGACACACTTCCCCATTTTTCCTACACTTATTAGGATAACCTTTTGTGCAACATTTCAATATTTGTTATAATTTCGAAAGAACCAATAATGATTTTGAGGAGAGAAATAATGCAAACAGAATACGACGGACTTCCCCTTAAACGGACCTGGAAAATTTGGTGGGAGTTAATTCGTCCACATACACTAACCGCAGCTTTTGTCCCAGTCTTACTTGGAACTGTGATTGCACTCTTGGAAGATGGAGTGAATTGGCTACTATTCGCTGCCATGATGGTTGCAAGTATCCTGATTCAAGCTGCAACTAATTTATTCAATGAATACTATGATTTCAAGAGAGGCTTGGATACGGAGGAATCCGTAGGCATCGGCGGCGGGATCGTGCGTCATGGGATGACCCCTAAACTCATCATGACCTTGGCACTTGGCATGTATGCCATCGCCCTGATACTTGGAATCTATATCTGTGCCGCATCATCTTGGTGGCTTGCAGCAGTAGGACTGGTTTGCATGCTTGTTGGCTATCTTTATACAGGAGGTCCACTGCCCATTTCATATACACCATTCGGGGAACTATTTTCTGGTTTGTTCATGGGCTTTTTGATAATCCTGATCGCCTTTTTCATCCAAACCGGTGATGTATCTTCAACAGCCATCTTAATTGCCATCCCTAGTGGAGTATTGGTCGGTTTGATCAACTTATCCAATAACCTCCGTGATCACGATGGAGATAAAGCACATGGCCGCAAAACCATGCCTGTAGTGATGGGCAGGAAAAACGCCCTGACATTCATGGCAATCATGTTTGCCTTTTCTTATCTATGGCTGGTTGGATTAGTCATTACTGGGAATGTAACAGCGTGGATTCTCCTTGCCTTCTTTAGCATCCCGAAAGCCATGGCCGCAATCAAAGGCTTCGTCGGTAAAACGCAGCCGATCACGATGGTACCGGCAATGAAAGCAACGGCCCAAACGAACACCTTCTTTGGCTTACTTATGGCCATTGGATTATTCATCAGCTATCTTATATAATTTTCAAGGACTGAGCTCATCCGCTCAGTCCTTTTTTTATCTTCCGTTCCATTTTGTTTTCCTATACTCCGATTCGGGTAATAGATAATACAACCATCATAACGAATATAATATGAGATATGGACTTTAGAAGGAGTGAAATGGATATGGCAACGAAACAGCAAATGCATAAATTCAAAAAAGAACTGCTTCAAGAAAAAGCTGAACTTGGAAATAGGATTAAAAATGATGAACGATCCGTTCTTGATAAAAGTCAGACGGAATCCGTAGGTGAATTATCTTCTTATGATAATCATCCCGCTGATCTTGGAACCGAATTATTCGAGATGGAACGGAACCAAGCACTTGATGAGCATGGACAATATGAAATGGATAAAATAGAAGAAGCATTGAATGCCATAGAAGAAGGTTCGTATGGCCATTGTAAAACCTGCCATACAGAAATCCCTATCGATAGACTTAAAGCGATTCCAAGCACTCTCTACTGTGTTGAGCATGCCCCGGAACGGCCTACTGCACAAGACCGACCGGTGGAAGAAGATATACTGATCCCATCCAAGGGTGATGATTTTGAAAATCGTCATGGAAATGAAATAGTTGATAAAGAAGATAGCTTTGGTGAAGTCGCCAAATTTGGTACATCCGAAACACCATCTGATTACACAGGTGATCATGACAATTATAATGATCTTTATAAAATCGAAGGTGAAACGAATGGATTTCCTGAAGACTATGAAGGATTTGCCGCAAATGATATCAAAGGGGAAAATAGGGTGAATATGCCGAACAAAAAACAAAAGGAATATGAAAATACACTAGATGAAGGGAATATCGATTCCAAGCTTGGTGACATTCCCTATAATCAAAAGGATAATTATATCAATGAAAAAAAATAAAAAAAAGAAGCATACATGTATGTATGCTTCCCTTTTTGTTATGACCCGTACGGGATTCGAACCCGTGTTACCGCCGTGAAAGGGCGGTGTCTTAACCGCTTGACCAACGGGCCAAATGGCGGAGAAGGAGGGATTTGAACCCTCGCGCCGCTCGCGCGACCTACACCCTTAGCAGGGGCGCCTCTTCAGCCTCTTGAGTACTTCCCCATGGCTCCGCAGGTAGGACTCGAACCTACGACCGTTCGGTTAACAGCCGAATGCTCTACCACTGAGCTACTGCGGAACAATATAAATATGGTGGGCCTAAATGGACTCGAACCATCGACCTCACGCTTATCAGGCGTGCGCTCTAACCAGCTGAGCTATAGGCCCATATTTGGAGCGGGTGAAGGGAATCGAACCCTCATCATCAGCTTGGAAGGCTGAGGTTTTACCACTAAACTACACCCGCGAAATGGGGCGACTGATGGGAATCGAACCCACGAATGCCTGAACCACAATCAGGTGCGTTAACCACTTCGCCACAACCGCCGTAATTATTAAAATATGGTGGCTCAGGACGGAATCGAACCGCCGACACAAGGATTTTCAGTCCTTTGCTCTACCGACTGAGCTACTGAGCCACAAATGTACTAAATTTAAAAATGGCGGTCCCGACGGGAATCGAACCCGCGATCTCCTGCGTGACAGGCAGGCATGTTAACCGCTACACCACGGGACCTAATAATTGCGGGGACAGGATTTGAACCTGCGACCTTCGGGTTATGAGCCCGACGAGCTACCGGACTGCTCCACCCCGCGACGGTAATAATGAAACGATTTGCATCAAGTTTTCGTGTATATCGTTTCTTCGCTTCCTTATGTAAGGTTGTTTCAAAACAACTTGCTGCGTTTGAAAAAAATGGAGGAGGTAGAGGGATTCGAACCCCCGCGGGATTTGACTCCCCTGTCGGTTTTCAAGACCGATCCCTTCAGCCGAACTTGGGTATACCTCCACGGCTTTAAAAAAATGCATATGGTGGACCTTGTAGGACTCGAACCTACGACCGGACGGTTATGAGCCGTCTGCTCTAACCAGCTGAGCTAAAGGTCCTTATATTTATTGGTAGCGGCGGAGGGGATCGAACCCCCGACCTCACGGGTATGAACCGTACGCTCTAGCCAGCTGAGCTACACCGCCAATATAATATAAGTATCTGATTGAAAAATGGTGGAGCCTAGCGGGATCGAACCGCTGACCTCCTGCGTGCAAGGCAGGCGCTCTCCCAGCTGAGCTAAGGCCCCATTCATTAAAAATCACGTGGTCGGGAAGACAGGATTCGAACCTGCGACCCCTTGGTCCCAAACCAAGTGCTCTACCAAGCTGAGCTACTTCCCGCAAAAAACATGGTGCGCCCGGCGGGAGTCGAACCTACAACCTTCTGATTCGTAGTCAGATGCTCTATCCAATTGAGCTACGGGCGCATATTAAGATGGTGCCGAGGACCGGAATCGAACCGGTACGGTAGTCACCTACCGCAGGATTTTAAGTCCTGTGCGTCTGCCAGTTCCGCCACCCCGGCACATACGAAAAGTGGAGCGGAAGACGGGATTCGAACCCGCGACCCCAACCTTGGCAAGGTTGTATTCTACCACTGAACTACTTCCGCATGAAAGATGCGGGTGAAGGGACTTGAACCCCCACGCCTTGCGGCGCCAGATCCTAAGTCTGGTGCGTCTGCCAATTCCGCCACACCCGCATATGAAATGGTGAGCCATGAAGGATTCGAACCTTCGACCCTCTGATTAAAAGTCAGATGCTCTACCAACTGAGCTAATGGCTCGTGCTTGTACTATCAAAAAACGTGGTGCCGGCAAGAGGACTTGAACCCCCAACCTACTGATTACAAGTCAGTTGCTCTACCAGTTGAGCTACACCGGCAGGTGTAAAATGGTGGAGGATGACGGGATCGAACCGCCGACCCTCTGCTTGTAAGGCAGATGCTCTCCCAGCTGAGCTAATCCTCCATATATAACCTGCTTGGCGACGTCCTACTCTCACAGGGGGAAACCCCCAACTACCATCGGCGCTGAAGAGCTTAACTGCCGTGTTCGGAATGGGAACGGGTGTGAC
>NZ_JBNNOR010000012.1:0-128580 GCF_050274955.1 Peribacillus sp. NPDC006672 | reverse complement strand
ATGTTTGACTTGCTCATTTTGCTTTTTTAATAGTGTGTGCTCACTTAAAATTTAACGTTGGCGCTTTGTTTTGTTCAGTTTTCAAAGAGCAATTTTCGTTGCCGTTTACTTCGTAAGCGACTTTTACATCTTATCATGTTATCAACTGTGTTGTCAACATGTTTTTTTATTTTTTTGTTTTGATGAAGCTGCGAAAGCTGATGTCCCGCAGCGACATGTATTAATATAACACCTATATTATTATTGGTCAACAATAATAATACATTTTTTTAAAAGTTTTTTGAAACTCGATAAAACCGATGATAAACCTCTTGTCCTTTGGTCTCCAATTTGATGACATCGATTACCTTCTTCTCTATCAAATATTCCAATAGAACACCTAAATCGACTGAATAAAATTTAACTTCCGGATGCACCATAAGCTCCGCAATCGTCCAGGGATCTTCTTTCGTCCCCATTATTTCAACTAAATGCTGTGAACCTGCATTCGTCCTCGAATAAATAAGAAATTCACTCGCCAGGAATAGAAGTTCCAATCTTTTTTCGAGAGTTTCCTCACTGCTGATCAATTCCTTATACAACTTATAGATTTCAGGCTCCATATGCTTCACTTGATTCCATAACGTAACCTCTGGATAAAAGCCTTGTTCTATTATTTCCAAACGGGCCAAGTGATGCAGAGAATGTACGATATGGTTGTATGCCTCAAGATAATGGCCTTTTTCAAAGAAGCTTTTCCCATCCATGTACCTACGAATTAACTTCGCGAACTCCATCCCCATCTTTAACTTCCTTCCATAGAAGGGGAACTCCCGGATTTCGGTTTTCAAATGGGCCAAATATTCATTCCGGTCAAAAAGGACCTTCCCGTTATAAATCCAGTCAACCACTTTGCGGTTCGTCCCTAATAGGAGCCATTCTTTTAACTGGTCTTCCTTAACGATATGCAAGGCCGCTTTTTTATCCTGGTAAGTGTAATGTTTTAAAAACACGGCCTCTTGGGCTTCGTCTGCAATCACAAAAAGGATGTAGTCAAATGTATCGGTATTCGGGCTATTATCATCTCTTTTTTCTATTAACAAGATTCCAAGTGTAGATTTTAAACTTGCTCGCTCTTGATAAATCGGGCGAAGGATATCTTCCATCATAAATTCCTCCAAAACCTTTTTTTTAAAACTTTCGACAAAACTCTTCATATTCCTGCTTAAGTCCATTATCCTAAAAACCATTTCAATTCAAAAGTAATATGTATCCTTTATTTCTTTTTTGTTCCATCCTTAGTTTATGTTATAGTTAAAGTTATATTTTAGGAGGGACAATCCATGGCTAAACATTCTAGCAAAATCAATAAAATACGTACATTTGCCTTGAGTTTGATTTTCATCGGCTTTATCGTAATGTATATTGGGCTTTTCTTAAAAACACATCCTGTTATCATGACAATTTTCATGGGGCTTGGCCTTTTATTCATAATCGCAAGCACCGGAGTTTATTTTTGGATTGGAATGCTTTCTACAAAAACGATCCAGGTTGTCTGTCCTAACTGCGGCAAACCCACAAAAATATTAGGGCGTGTAGATATTTGCATGCATTGCGAAGAACCCTTGACCCTTGACAAAAAGTTGGAAGGCGAAGAATTCAACGAAAAATATAATCGTAAAAGCCTGCATGACTAGGCCAGCTAGCTAAATTCCAACATGAAGACAATTTTGTATCATTTCTTCATAACCATGAAAAAAAGTTCCAACCAAATGGAGGAACTTTTTTTAATGCGTTTTTTTCGCACAATCCGTGCAGTCGCCGTAGATTTCCATCCGATGGTGACTAACATTGAAACCGGTGACTTGTGCTGCGAAATGCTCGACTTCATCCAATGCAGGATAATCGAAATCCACAATTTTCCCGCAGGTTTGGCAGATTACATGATAATGATTCGTCGTCACGAAATCAAACCTTGCAGAAGAATCACCATACGTAAGTTCCTTTACCAAACCTACCTCACGAAAAACACGGAGGTTGTTATAAACTGTCGCCACGCTCATATTCGGAAACTTGCCTTCCAGCGCTTTATATATATCATCAGCGGTAGGGTGGGACATGGAGCTAATCAAATACTCTAGTATCGCATGGCGTTGAGGAGTTATTCTTACACCGGTATCTTTTAGGGAATCCAACGCTTCTTTTAACTGAACTTCAGACACCGTCATCCACCCCTTTTTCTAATTAAGTATGAATTCTTAAATTATAATATTTATAAATAGTGTACCTTTTATACGTTGAATTTGTCAATAATTCAATGGTTTTACCATCCTTTTTAAGTTTATTCATCAACGCTTTGAATCTTTCACATTTTCGTATGGTGTTTAGTATCCCCTCGATAAGTCGATTACGTTGATGAAATCTTTTCCAGCTTTCAGGTATTCACGCATATTTTTTTCGAATATCGCAAAGGTCCTTGGTAGATATTCTCCGCTTTTACTTGAAAGATGCGGCGTGACCGTAACATTCTCCATCCTCCAAAAATGATGCTCTTTTTCTAAAGGTTCCGGATCAAATACATCCAAGATGGCATGAGCCAATTCGCCGGCTTCCAGGGCTTCGGTCAACACTTCCTCGTCAATAAGATCGCCGCGGCCAATATTCACAAATACGGCAGATTCTTTCATTGCTTTAAAGTGTTCTTTTTGCAGAAGTTTCTTCGTTTCATCCGTACTAGGCAGGACGGATACGATGTAATCAGCTCCCGGTATGGCTTCCAGTAAATTATCCAGGGTATAAAGGCGATCGATGGACTCCACCGGCTTCCCGCTCCGGTTCACCCCCAGCGTCGTCATCCCAAAGGCTTTCCCAAGACGAGCCACTTCTCCTCCTATTGCACCGGCACCAAGAACGAGCATCGTTTTGCTATTCAATTCCCCTACTTCGATCTTTCTATCCCACATTTCTTCCCGTTCATTCTTCATAAGCAGTTTCAATTTCTTTTCATATTGCAAAAGCATTCCTATCGTATACTCGGCCATTGGAATTTTATGAATGCCTCTTGCGTTCGTCACCAAAATGCCGCGTTCCTCAATGGCTTTAAAAGGCATTAATTCCATTCCTGCACTCATGACCATTATCCATTTCAAGTTCGCAGCTTTCCCAATGGTTTTTTCAGTTAAGTCCTCACCGTATGTAATTAAGATTTCCGCTTCACTAAGTCGCTCATCCTTCCATTCTTCTTGATAAATGAAATTCAATTCAGGAAAAGCATCCTTCATCTTCGTTTGGATTCCTTCATTAGGAATGATCGTTGAAAGTATTAACATGTTTGTCTCTCCCTTATAATTAACATAAAAAAACACGGGCTCTGTATGTCCCGCGCAACTTTCTCTGAGGAGGTATTCCCTTAATAAAGCATATTCAGGTGTCCCCTTTTTGAGTTGGACAAAAGCCTTACCCTTATTAAAAAAGGCTTTATTTTAATGAATTTGGGTTTAATGCATATAATTCCGGCAATATGAAAACACCATCCCTTCTGATCAGCACATCGTCAAAGTAGATGTCACCACCGCCATATTCAGGACGCTGGATCAAGACCATATCCCAATGTATGGATGAACGGTTTCCATTATCAGCTTCTTCATAGGCAAGTCCAAGAGCCAAGTGCAGACTCCCGCTTATTTTCTCATCAAACAAAATATCGTCCATAGGTTCCAATATGTATGGATTGATTCCAATTGCGAACTCCCCGATAAAACGGGACCCTTCATCAATATCCAGAATTCGATTCATTTTAGAAGATTGATTGGAAATGGCTTTACTGATCTTTCCCTTTTTCAAGTTTAATTTTATGTCACTAAAGGTGATTCCTTCATAGGTTGTGGGTGTGTTGAAGGATATCCTTCCGTTGACGCTCTCTTTTATAGGTGCAGTAAATACTTCCCCATCCGGTAAATTCTTTTTTCCGGCACATATGATAGCCGGCATACCTTTAATGGAAAAGGTCAAATCTGTCCCTGGTGAAACGATCCTGACTTTGTCTGTCCGTTCCATCAACAGTTTTAACGGTTTCAATGCCGCCTCCATTTTCCCATAATCCATTGTGCATACGTTCAAAAGGAAGTCTTGGTACCTGTCGAAAGTCATGCCGGCTTTTTGCGCTGATGCGTTGGTGGGGTAATTAAGCAATACCCAACGTCGGTTGTTTACATAGAAAAGAGTGGGAGAATTCATAGCCTCCCCTTGAAGACGATGCCTTTCGAGGGGAACATCAGTCATTTCAACATTGTTTTCTTCACCGGTGATGATGATGACCGCATCGATATCCGTATACTTCTTCAAAGCCCATTGCGATGATGTGTCAAGTTGTTCCTTCACATTCCCTTGTAACAGATGCCGGCTTATCTCATCGTCTTCGAGTTCTACATATGGATAAGCACCCACTCTGTATGTTTCATCAATCAGCTCTTTCAATAATGGTTTTGTGTTGATATGACCCCGAATAAGGATTCTCTCTTTTGGCTTTAATTGTATCGAATGATGAATCAGCCTTGCAGCAAGCTTCGTTATTCGCTCATCCTTCATCTGCCTGTCCCTTATTTTTTGAGGTCGCGAAGAGTTTCAAGAGCTTCTTCGACGTGGCCTTTTACTTTTACCTTACGCCATTCTTTGACTATCTTACCTGCCTTATCAATCAGGAATGTTGAACGTTCTATACCCATATATTCCTTACCGAAGTTCTTTTTTAATTGCCATACATCAAATGATTCAGCAGCTTCATGATTTTCGTCAGCTAGCAACAGAAAAGGCAATCCATGTTTTTCGATGAATTTTTCATGTCGTGCCGCTGGATCCGGGCTGATACCAATTATGACAGCGTCCAATTCCTCAAATTGCTCATTGCGGTCCCGGAAATCACAGGCCTCCGTCGTGCATCCTGGCGTCATGTCTTTCGGATAAAAATATAAAACAATGTATTTCCCTTTAAAATCCGATAGGGAAACCATTTCACCATTGTTTGCCGGAAGTTGAAAATCAGGTGCTTTTTCTCCAATTTTTACAGTCATATTAACCCCTCCATTTCTTTCATTATGGTAAGCGTACCCAATAATTGAAAGAAACACAACTTTCATTTATTCCTTCTTTCCTGATCTAAATCAATCACCGTTCGAATTACAAACGCGGCCGGGAGCGTATAGCCGATGAATGCCTGGATTGTCGCAATCATCCTGCCCACACCTATCGGGGATATATCCCCATACCCTACAGAAAACATCGTCATTGCACTAAAATAAAAAGAAGTCTTCAGCTGTTCATAGAAAGTGCCATCCAATCGATTGCCCATATCAAGAATCACCGAATGATTCTGAAGCTCGTATAATAAATAAATCAGTGCAAATCCAACCAATATCGTCGCATATAAATTGCCAAGCCATAGCATATCCTCCAGAGAAAACTTCTTTCCTCCCGACTCAACAAGAAATAACGTCCGAATGCTCATCACCATGCAAAAAATGATTCCTGCAATCAAGATGTAGAAAGTCATCCCTTCACGCCCCATTTCAAAACGCCAATTCCTTTATACATACTCCCTGTCCAAACAATATATTCTTTCTTTGGGACAGACTTTATCCTTATGATTAAAGGGAAGCCCGGTGTCCGGCACGGTCCTGCCACTGTAATGGGAATGTTAGCATCATCCAATATGCCACTGATCCACGGATTGGGAAGGCTCGCTGCTAATGATATTCCGTAAGTCAGGAGACCTGCCTATTTCTCCAACACCGCTTTAACATACATGGAATAGGAAGGTTTTAGGGATCTTAGCACAAGCAAGATATATCGAAAGAAGGAATAAACGCAAATAAACAAAAAAATCCTTCAACAGGGATACTGTTGAAGGGGTCTCTTTTAGTTTCCTGCCCCGCGGTACCTCTTCACTCCCTGATTCCATATGAAAACGGATATCACGAAAAAGGCAACCCCAATTACAGGTGTGGCAAATGCATATGCATACCACTCTTCTTTTCTAAGGAAATAAGATGCAGGATAAACACCAACAAACGCGAATGGCAATACCCATGTAAGGACAAAACGAATGACTTTATTATAAATATCAACAGGATAGCGCCCGTAGTTCCCAATATTGTACATCATTGGCATGATGGATGTTTTCGCATCCGACCAGAACCCAATGCTTGCTATCGCAACGAAAATGGCTGCATAAGCAAGTGCCCCGCCTATTGCAAAAATGATGAAAAGAATCGGGTCATACCACGCAAGCTGCAGATCCAATGAAATCCCCGAATAGAATATAATGATCAAACCGGTCACAACACCAAATAACGCTTCTAGCTCGATTCTTTCTAAAATGACTTGAAACAGGCTATGTATCGGTCTTGTTAATATCCTATCCATTTCACCTTTGACGATATAGCGGTCATTAAAATCCCAGATGTTGAAAAAGGCAGAAAAAAGGGCGAATGGGATAAGGAAGAATCCATAAATGAATATGATTTCTTCACGGCTCCAGCCACTTAAAAATTGGGTATGTCCAAAAACGACTAAGATAAATACCAGATTCACGACCTGATTTAGCAGGTCAGATAGGATTTCCATGAAGAAATCGGCTCTATACTGCAATCTTGTTTTCATATACTGACTCACATATTGAAAAAACATCGATACATAAAACATCCCGTCAACCTCCTTGAATAATCAGCTGTTTTTTTGCGACTATCCATAAAAGCTGAATCGGTATTATGAGAATGATGCACCAAATTAACTGCTGTAAAAGCGCCATGCCAATTTCGCCTGAACTATACCCGTTCGTAAAAATCATGCTTGGCACATAGCTGATCCCTTGAAATGGCAAATACTTCATCACTTCCTGCGCCCATATCGGGTAGAAACTGATGGGCAGCAGCAGACCGGAAAATAAATCAATGATAACCCTTTTAGCCCGGATCAACCCGGCATTGTTATATAAGAAAAAGGTAGTGATTCCCGTCAATAAGTTAATTTGTGTATTGATGATGAAGCTGAACAGCAAAGAAATGCCAAATATCCCCCATGTAGCCGGTTCGTGCGGCAATTCGATAGGAAAAATGAAAGCTACCAGCAGCATTCCGGGAATCGAGAAGAAGAAGAATCGGAATATCCCTTCCCCAAGCCCTTGCATCGTTTTCATGCCTAAATAGTTATAAGGCCGGATCATTTCAATGGCGACCTTGCCGTCCTTGATCTCAGTGGCGATTTCACGGTCAATATTATTGAAATAAAAGGCACGCGCCATCCATGCAACCGCGACATATGTTGTCATCTGTATACTTGAAAGTCCTTCGATAGAACTTTTTTCTCCATATATTGCATTCCATAAGAAATAATAAGCACCGATATTAATGCTATAAATTAAAATGCCGGTATAATAATCCGTTCGATACGCAAGCATCATCAAAAAACGCATGCGGATCATTGCAAGATACTTCCCCATTGCCCTCCCCCTTCTTGATAGACACGTTGTTTCTTAATTATAAGAGAGTCAGACAGTGCCTTCTTCGTAAATATTGCGAACAATCTCTTCAATGGACGTTTCATGGATTTTGATATCCTTTATTTTAAAATGAGATACGACAGCTGAAACAAGCTGTGAAATATGATCACTTTCTTCTTTCAACAAGGCAATGTAAGTTTGATTTTTGTCATCATAAACCCAGTTTGCGGTAAATGGCAGCGGTAAGGATTCCAGTTCCTTCAATTCGATCGGCTCGATGAATTGAAAATGGATTTGTTTTTCCTCAGCCCAGTTATCTTTCAAACTCTGTAATTCCCCATCATAAATGATCTGTCCTTCATCAAGCATGATTACGCGTTCACACAATGCCTCAATGTCTCCTAAATCATGGGTAGTCAAAAGGATTGTCGTATTATATTTCTCATTGATTTCTTTCAGGAACTCGCGAATCTTCATCTTCACGAGTACGTCAAGGCCTATTGTCGGCTCATCCAGGAACAGCAAAGGCGGATTGTGGATCAATGCTGCCGCAAGCTCGCAGCGCATTCGCTGACCAAGGGAGAGTTTACGCACTGGTTTGTCGAGCAAAGGACCGATATCGAGCGTCTTGATGACATGTTCCATATGATCGTTATATTGTTCATCCGTTACTTTATAGACCTTTTTTAACAGCCTAAAGGATTCTTGAACCGCAATATCCCACCAAAGCTGTGAGCGCTGACCAAATACGACTCCGATTGTTTGTGTGAACTTTTCCCTTTCCTTATGAGGATTCATGCCATTGACCGTGATTTCTCCTGCTGTCGGTTCCAAAATACCTGTCAGCATTTTGATCGTGGTCGATTTCCCTGCACCATTTTCCCCGATATAAGCTACCATCTCACCCTTTTTTACAGTAAAATTGATATCATTGACGGCAGGGACGATTTTATAATTTCTTGTAAGTAAATCCCGGAAGGCTCCCTTTAACCCCGAACGGCTTGATGCCGACTTAAATTCCTTCCGAAGCTGTTTCACTTGAATTGCATCACTCATCCTGTTACATCCTCCGTAATCTCTTGTCCTAATGAATTAGTTTATCCAACCTTACCTTTTTAGACAATAAAAATGCCTGGATGCCATGTACCATTTCCAGGGCGAATCCAGGCGTTGTACGAGATACATATATAAAGGAGACAAGTATGCTATGAATATTAAAAAATTATTACTATCCCAAATAGAAAAGGTCGTTATCGACCTTCGATATGATTTTCTTTATGAAGATGAATACGGTGAATTATTATGCCAGGTCATCCAAAGGGATTCCAGCGGATCGATTGAAAGCACCCCCATAAGTTTCCACATTCGTATTAATGAAGAAAAAGGAACCGGCTATCTTATCTATTACCAATCACAGGGCGAAATGAACCGCCAATCCTTCAACATCGAAAACCCTGCCACTATCTTGGACATCCTGACTTTCATAACCGGAGTTTTGGGGCCCGGCCCTATTTCCCAAACAAAATGACGGCCCAGGAATCCTGCTGTTTCTAAGGCTGCAGCATTCCATCGGTGGCCGGATCACATTTCCTAGCCTTCAATCCCAGATTTACGGGCGGAAAAGTGCTATGATTAAGGGGAAATAGCTTTATATTTTTAGGGGGTTTTAAGATTGGATTTTAGTAATTCGAAGCTTCTGCATAAAGAGGCACTGGAACATATCGTTGGTGGGGTTAACAGCCCATCCCGTTCTTACAAAGCTGTAGGCGGCGGTTCACCAGTTGCCATGGATCATGCCAAAGGGGCTTATTTCTGGGATGTTGATGGCAATAAATATATCGATTATTTAGCTGCATATGGCCCGATCATCACTGGGCATGCACATCCACATATTACGGAGGCGATCGTTAAAGCAGCTGAAACGGGCGTTTTATACGGTACACCGACAAAACATGAAGTCAAATTTGCCAAAATGTTGAAAGAGGCAATACCATCCATGGATAAAGTTCGCTTCACCAATTCAGGCACTGAGTCTGTCATGTCCACCATCCGTGTGGCCCGTGCTTACACAGGGCGCGATAAGATCATCAAGTTTGCAGGCTGTTACCATGGACACTCCGACCTTGTTCTCGTCGCTGCAGGTTCCGGTCCGTCCACTCTAGGAACACCGGACTCTGCGGGCGTTCCAAAAAGCATCGCACAAGAAGTCATCACGGTACCTTTCAATGATATCGGGCCATTTAAGGAAGCACTGAATAAATGGGGACATGAAATTGCAGGTGTGCTGGTTGAACCGATCGTCGGCAACTTTGGAATCGTGGAACCGATCCCTGGCTTCTTGGAAGAAGTCATTTCATTATCACACGAAGCAGGAGCACTGGTCATTTTCGACGAGGTCATCACAGCGTTCCGCTTCATGTACGGAGGGGCACAGGACTTCTTAGGAATTCAACCCGATTTGACCGCGCTTGGAAAAATAATCGGCGGCGGACTTCCGATTGGTGCCTATGGCGGTAAAAAAGAGATCATGGAAACTGTAGCACCCCTAGGACCAGCCTATCAAGCAGGTACGATGGCAGGAAATCCAGCTTCCATGCTTTCCGGGATAGCTTGCTTGGAAGTACTTAAAGAAGAGGGTCTGTACGACGAGCTTGACCGGCTGGGAAAAATTCTTGAAGAAGGTATCCTGAAAGCAGCTCGCCAATATAATGTCCCAATCACCATCAACCGCCTTAAAGGGGCATTGACGATCTATTTCACGACAGAAACAATTGAAAACTATGAGCAGGCGGAAAACACTGATGGCGAAATGTTTGCTAAGTTTTTCAAACTTATGCTCAACCAGGGCATCAATTTGGCACCTTCAAAATACGAAGCCTGGTTCTTGACAATAGCTCACACGGATGATGATATCGCTTATACTCTAAAAGCGGTTGAACATGCATTCAAAAACCTAATATAATAAATCAAAATAGCATAATTATACATTTTTTATACACCCCCAGGATGCACATCAATCTTGGGGGTTTCTTATTCCTGGGTAATAAATCTTTAAAATTAGCCTTTTTAGCCATTCTTCACAAAAATGCCATCAATCACAGCATCCAATCCATTGTATAAAAAATTGATTTCTGAATATTTAAATGATATGATATGGATACATTTATATACATTTATACATTTTCTTTCAATCTATCAAAACTTGGACGATTGTTCGGGTTTACTAATATTCCCCATTAAACAAATGCTACAGGAGGTGAAAGGCCGAAATAAGGGTAACCTTATTCAAGCCAACATATGACCCAAAAATGGACACCTGCTACATTCAAAGAATTTTACAAGGAAGAACATGATGCTTGCGGAATCGTTTCCTGTATCGAAAAAAAGAAGATCCCTACTAACGAAAACATCTTTGCCTGTATCGACGCCCTGGTTAAAATGAACCATCGCTGCGGCTTCATCAATGGTGAGGGCGATGGCGCCGGCATCCATATCGATATTCCCCGGGCTCTTTGGAAAAAGAAGCTTGAAGCGGTAAATATCGATTCAAGCATCGTCGATAAAGATTCCTTCATAGTCGGTCACTTATTTTTAAGCAAAAAAACTGAAGCAAACGACTTAAAAATCGAAGTCAAGGAGAAACTGCTTCAACATGGTCTCTCATTGATATTCGAAACGGATAAAGCTTACCGTTCTGAGGCATTGGGACCGATTGCCATTCAAGAAGACCCAGTGTTTTGGCAATTTGCCTGTTCCTCCGCCATCGAAAACAAGCAGGAGCTTTCAAATGTTCTTTTTGAGCTGACTTCCGACATCGAAAAAAGTGATTTTATCCATGTTGCATCTTTAAGCCAGCATCATGCGGTCTACAAAGTTATGGGTGCAGGGGATACGCTTCCTTCCTATTATCTTGATCTTGCGGACCCTTTAGCTTCCTCCACCATGACACTGGGTCATAATCGTTTTTCAACCAATACACTTTCAAGCTTCTTCCGGGTTCAGCCTTTCAGTGTACTTGGTCATAATGGCGAAATCAATACGATTGCCAAATTGCGTGATGAAGCGAAAATGATCGGTGTTCCAATCGCTAAAGACGGAAGCGACTCACAGGATTTAAACAAGACGATCGAAACTTTCATCTGCCGTCATGGCTACTCTTTATTTGAAGCTGTCGACCTTATGTTCCCCCCAATCATTAATGAAATCAAGGAATACCCCGAGCACTTACAAGACTTATATACGTATTTACGGGAGGCATGGGGACATTTTGCACAAGGTCCAGCCGGAATCATCTCCCGTTTCGGCGATGAAGCCGTGTTCTCTGTCGATTCTTTAGGCCTGCGCCCATTATGGAATATTGAAACGGAATCATCCTATATGTTCACTTCCGAACCAGGAATCATCCCTTCCAGTGAATATACCGGAGATCCGAAACCGATGGGCCCTGGGGAAAAAGTAGGTTTGAAATGGAACGGCGACAGTATTGAACTGTACACATACAAGGATTACCAGGATAAAGTATTTGAACTCTTCAATAATCGTTTTGTTCTTTCCAACGACCGGGTTCGCCTGCAGCCGCAAGTCTTTGAAAAGGTTGTCTCCATGACAAACGCGCAAGCCATTCATAATGGACAGTATAAAGCCTTTGGATGGGAAAGGGAACATGTTCAATTAGTGGAACAGATGGCCGAAAAAGGTGCCGAACCCATCCGTTCACTTGGTCACGATGCGCCACTGGCAGCACTTAATCCCCAACGGACCAACATTGCGGATTTCATTAAGGAAAGCGTGGCCGTTGTAACAAACCCAGCGATTGACCGGGACCGGGAAACCGAGCACTTCTCAACACGAACCATCATCGGAAAACGGCCTTCCCTATTCGAAGCGAATAAGGCCGGAAAGGTTACGGAGCTGCTGACTCCCTTATTGATTGAAGGATTAACGGGTTATGAGTGCTCATCTATCATATCGCAGCCAAGCTATGATCAGTTCATTAAATATTACCAAGATCAAAAACTTGTGCATTGCATTTCAAGCACGTTCAAAGAGGATGAAAGCATCACGGATGCTTTGACAAGGATTACCGAAGAAAGTGTCAATGCAGTGGATGAAGGAAAAACGCTGCTCGTATTGGATGATGCCCTTGCACATCAAAACGGCAACTTTTGGCTTGATCCACACCTTGTCACTTCTTCCGTCGATCAAGCATTGGTCCGCACAGGCAAGCGCCGGGATTGTTCCATCCTTTTACGTTCCGCATCGCTAAGGTCACTGCATGATATCATCGTTTCTTATGGTCTTGGGGCCAACTTAATCAGCCCTTATTATATGTTCCTTTCCTTATCTTCAGATGATATTAAGGGGGTTACCAATCTTTATAACTCCTTGACGAAAGGTCTTGAGAAAGTTATCTCAACCATCGGCATTCATGAATTGCGAGGCTATGGAAGACTTTTCTCAAGCATCGGTTTACATGAGGAAATCGCGAAATATTTAAATGTGGCTAACTTCTTCGGTTCCAATGATCTGGACTACAATTTTGATAAAATCAAGGCCGACGCCTTCCAGCGTGCGGAAGATTACGGCAATGAAAAAGAACGGATGGGAAAAACCTTCCACTTATTCCCAAGGATTTGGAAGTCGATCGGGGAAGTTGCTTCTACTGGGGACTATGACGCATATCGCGAAAAGATAACCGAACAGGAAGAGTCCAATCCTACGGCGATCCGCCATTTGACATCATTAAAACCTTCAGATGCTTCCATACCTTCTGAAGAAGTCAGCCTTTCTGTCGGAGAACAGGAATTGCCGTTCGTCATAGCCTCCATGTCCTTTGGTTCACAAAATGAGATTGCTTTCCGGGCATATGCAGAAGCTGCCGAGCGGTTAGGCATGATCAGCATGAATGGTGAAGGCGGGGAAATCAAGGATATGCTGGGCAAGTACCCGAAATCCCGCGGACAGCAAATCGCTTCCGGCCGTTTCGGTGTCAATGCAGAACTCTTGAACTCTTCAAATCTATTGGAAATTAAAATTGGGCAAGGGGCAAAACCTGGTGAAGGAGGTCACCTTCCCGGGTCCAAGGTCACAGCGAAAATCGCAGAAGCCCGGAATGCAACAATCGGTTCCGACTTGATCTCCCCTTCCAATAACCATGATATATACTCAATTGAAGATTTGGCCCAAATGATCCATGAGCTAAAAACGGCAAACGACAAAGCAAAAGTTGCCGTCAAAGTACCGGTCGTTCCAAACATTGGTACGATTGCGGTCGGCGTCGCAAAAGCAGGGGCCGATATCATTACGCTTTCTGGTTTTGATGGCGGAACAGGCGCTGCCAGGATTCATGCACTCGCACATGTCGGTCTACCTGTTGAGATTGGTGTGAAAGCTGCCCATAACGCACTGCTTGAGTCAGGCATTCGTCAGACCGTTGAAATTTGGGCTGATGGCGGGTTAAAAAGCTCGATGGATGTTTTGAAATTAATGCTGCTTGGGGCAAACCGCGTAGGGTTTGGGACCCTTTCGATGATTGCCGTCGGCTGTACAACGTGCCGCGGATGTCACCTTGATACCTGCCATGTGGGCATCGCCACCCAAATCGAATCGGAAGCACAAGCTAAAGAACATGGGCTGAGGCGTTTTGTTCCACGAAAATTTGATTTAGCCGTTCAAGGTTTAACGAATATGTTCAGTGCATTTGCCAAAGAACTCAAAGCGCTGACCGGATCCCTTGGGGTGAAGAATCTTCAGGATATCGTCGGACGTTCTGATTTGCTTCAGCAAGTTAAGGGTCAACAATCACTGGATTTAACCTATTTATTGAAAAACCTGGATATAACACCATTCTCACATAAAGAAACGGCGGCATATTTGAATGAAGGCTCCCTGCAGGTTGCCGTTGGCGCTGAATATCTGGATTCTCATGTTGATGATCTGCAGCAATCTCGCAACTATAGCTCGATCACTTCCGAACAGCGCGTACTCGGCAGCAGGGTGTCCTGTCACCGCGTCAGGGGAAGACTTGACGGATCATACAAAAAACTTCCTCCCGTTCACCTATCCTACCAGGATGGTTCTATCCCAGGTAATGGACTTGGGGCATACAATACGGAGGGAATTTCAATCAGCGTGAATGGCGGCGCCCAGGATGGAATTGGCAAAACATCGATTGGCGGTAATATTGCCATCTTTAAATCTCCCGGAAAAGATGGGAAATTCTACAATGGCTCTGTCGGTAAGGGCTTTGGATACGGTGCACAGCATGGTCTCCTCATTGCCCAAGGTGATGCCGATGCCAGGGCGGGAATCCGGCTATCCGGAGCTGATATGATCATTGGAGGATTATTGAAACAACCACTTCCTGAAAAGGAAACCGGTAATATTGCGGTAACTTCCAATATTAAAGGATTCGCTTTTGAATACATGACAAATGGAAGAGGGTTGGTTCTAGGTGACCCGGGTCCATGGATTTGCGCGGGGATGACTGGCGGCGTCGTTTATTTACGGCATCAGCCTGAATCTGGATTAACCAAGGAGGTCATTAAGAAGCGGGTTGCAAAAGGGGCAAAGATTTCCATTGAGCCCCTATCTGCTAAAGGCCTGCAGGACGTGGCCGAACTTCTTGGCAAATACACGGTCCTCTTGAAAGATCATGACCAAACGGAAGAAGCAGCCTCCTTAGAGGCCCTGCTTCAAAACCCTGGAGAGCACTTCCTTCAGGTCGTACCAGTTAAAGAACAAGCAGATCCCGCTGTATCCACGGAGTGATGCCGGAAATATATTAAAATTGATATTCGTTCATTAAAAAAGCTGATGCCCTTCAATTCGAGGGCATCAGCTTTTAGTCATATACCATGGGATAATCTTTATACGGAGAAAAACACAGTTGAAAACAATCAAGAAATTGCCTATATTTTCTTTATATATTAAACTTGAATTTACCTATTGTAACTTTAAGGAAAATCCTGTATATTACTTTTTGTTTACATCCTCTCATTTTAGTGTAAAGTACTAACAAATAAGTTAGAATACAATTTTAAGCAAAAGCCTATATATAAATAGAGCCATTTCTTACCATAATCAATTACAACGCAAAGAAAGGATTAACCTATATATGAAGTTTGGTGCCCGCATTCTCAAAACAGGAATAGCAATTGTTTTAGCGCTTTATTTATCGGAACTGCTTAACCTTCCTGCTCCTGTCCTTTCTGGGATTGCTGCAATTTTTGCAATACAGCCGACCATTTACCGTTCATACCAAACGGTGCTGGAGCAAATTCAAGGAAATATCATTGGAGCGTTGGTTGCTGTCTCCTTCGTTTTGTTGTTCGGAAATGATATTTTTATTATCGGTCTTGCCGTGATGGTTGTCATAACCATCAATCTAAAATTAAAAATGGATAAAACGATAATCCTTTCCATCGTGACAGCAATTGCCATCATGGAAAACCAGGAAGGGAACTTCCTGAATTTTGCCTTTATACGTCTCTCATCAGTTTTGCTTGGAATCGTTTCTTCCTTTATCGTGAATTTGGTTTTCATTCCTCCAAAATATGAAGCTAAACTTTATACACGAATTACAGATGTAACGGAAGACATCTTAAAATGGATCAGAATCAGCACAAGACATGCTACAGAACACACTTTGTTGAAAAAAGACATCAGCCGACTAAAGACCGAGTTACTCGATCTGGAACATATATATACCATGTACAAAGAGGAACGGGAATATTTCAAGAAGAACAGTGTAGCCAAAGCAAGAAAGCTTGTCGTTTATCGGCAGATGATCATTACAACAAAAAAAGCGTTTGAAACCTTGAAGAGAGTCCATAAATTCGAGAATGAAGTATATCAAATGCCTGAAGATTTCCAACGGAGTATCCTACAACAGATTGATTCCTTGATCCGAAAGCATGAACAATTGATATTACTGCATATCGAAAAAATCAAATCCATCGAGGAGATTGAAGATTGGGACCAGGATTGTTTAAGTCGTAAAGAGCTGCTCGCCCACTTTTTCGAACAGCAGAATCAAGTGGACGAAATGCATGATAATCTGGGCCACCTATCTGCCCGCCTTGTTCCTTTGATTTCTGCAGTTATTGAATATGACGAACAATTGGAACATCTTGAAAAGCTGATCGTCAGCTTCCAGTCCTTCCATAAGGAAGATAACGAAATATCTGTCCAGTATGAAGAGGATTAAAAAAGACGGTTCCTAGGAACCGTCTTTTTTCGTCTCTATTTAGAGGATGCCTCTTTTTCAATCATCCAAAAGGTTTTGATCAGCCGCCTTTTCAATCGTATCCAATTTCTGCAAGAGATCCTGCAGCTCATCTTCTGAGAATGAATTGAAGTTCTTGCCCATCAATTGGTTATGCTCCGCAAGGACTCTCCCCAAAATTTCTTCCCCTGCCTCTTTCAATTTAAGGTTTATGACCCTGCGATCCTTTTCGGAGGGCTGCCGTTTCACATAATCCATTTCGACCAACTTATCTACAAATACGGTAATCGCACTTGGCTTTACCGTTAAGAAGTCAGCCAGCTGGGTCGACTTAATTGACCCCTCTTTTTTCAATATCAATAATATGAAAAACTGAGGCGACGTTAATCCATAAGGCTGAAGATTTTTTGCTACGATGGCCCTAAGCTTCTTCCTAATCCGGAAAATCTGCATTTCTATACTATTGGTTACTTCCCATTTAAAATCCAGCCTTCTCACTCCTTATATAGGACAATCCTACCTCTTAAATTTAATTAAATGACATTCCATTGTCAAATTTACTTTCCATATATCCTTAAAACTAAAAGAAATTCAAATTTCAACCATTATTATGTATTTATTTCCCATTCCTATTCCCGAATTAATTACATGACAAAAATAAATAAAACTGGTAAACTCTTTACTTAATAATATTAATACTTATAAAAATTAATATTTATTAAAATTAATTAATAAACATTGGATATAGGAGGCTGCAATCAAATAGGTGAAGTCATTTAATGAAAGTGAATCAACAATGGATTACAAGAATCAATCATCAATATATTTTTGGAGGCGAAATAAGTGAATAGAGGACGTTTAGTTTTAATCAATGTCATTGGTTTGGTTATTATATTAGCGGTAGTAGCTGGTGGGGCTTATTACTATTATGAAAGCACGAATTTCATTAAAACGGATGAAGCGAAAGTGTCGGGAGATCTATATACAATCGTTGCCCCCGCTGCCGGCAAATTAGCAGATTGGGACTTACACGAAGGAGACAGCGTCAATAAGAATGACAAAGTTGCCTATGTAACCACCTTAGACGGAAAAGAAGCAGTAAAAACAGCAGCACAAGGTACAATCGTTAAATCACAAGTGCATGATGAGCAGCTAGTTCAAGCTGGTCAAACTCTTGCTCAAACCATCAATATGGACGATTTATCCATAACAGCTAATATTGAAGAAAATAAATTGAAGGATATTGAAAAAGGTGACAGCGTCGATATTATCATCGATGGAGATCCCGATACTGTTTTCGAAGGTACATTGGAACAAATCGGTTATGCTACAACTTCCGTCTTTTCAGTGATGGGCAATCAAAACAGCAGCGGAAACTATACGAAAGTCACTCAAAAAGTACCAGTTAAAATTTCCATTAAAGCACCCTCCGATAAAGTTCTGCCTGGTATGAACGCAGAAGTGAAAATTTCAACAAAATAAACCAGCACACACAGTTATATAGAAAGGAGGCTTTCCTTAAATGGCTTCTCAAACAATATCAGTAAATGAAAACAAGGGAATGAAACAGTTTGCCCCCATGTTAATTATCTTAATGCTAGGTTTGTTCATGGTCATTTTGAATCAAACCCTGCTTAGTGTCGCCATGCCGAGGATGATGGCCGAATTTAATGTAGCTGCGACTACGATTCAATGGTTATCAACTGGATTCATGCTCGTGAATGGGGCTTTGATTCCACTGTCCGCTTTTTTAATAGAACGGTTTGGCACGCGGGTTTTATTCCTCGCAGCCATGTTTCTTTTCACCGTCGGAACATTCATCTGCGGCATCGCACCAAATTTCCCCGTCATCCTTACAGGTCGGCTGATTCAGGCGGCGGGAGGCGGGATTCTACAGCCATTGGTCATGACAATCATTCTTTTCATCTTCCCTCCAGAAATGCGCGGGAAAGGAATGGGAATCTTTGGCCTGGCCATTATGTTTGCCCCTGCCATCGGGCCGACTTTATCAGGTTGGGTCATTCAGGAATATAGCTGGCGGGTCATGTTCTACGCAATGGTGCCATTAGGCATGATTATCATGACACTTGCCTTTATAAGTATGCGTAATGTAGCAGAACCCAAGAAAATCAAATTGGATTTGTTGGGTGCCTCACTATCCTTGATAGGTGTTGCATCGTTACTATACGGTGTCAGTGAAGCAGGATCTAAAGGCTGGACGGATTCCATCGTTCTGGGAACCATCATCATTGGGCTTATCCTTCTGACCCTATTTGTGGTTCAACAGTTAAAATCGGAAACGCCTATGCTCGACTTCCGTGTATTTAAGTATGACATGTTCGTATTATCGAATATCATTTCCGCTATCGTCACAGTGGCCATGTTTACCGGGATATTCTTATTACCTATATATTTACAGACTCTAAGAGGATTCACACCAGTTCAATCCGGTCTATTGATGTTACCCGGAGCCCTTGTGATGATGGTGATGTCACCCATTTCAGGAGCATTATTTGACAAAGTCGGACCTCGTCCATTAGCACTTGTTGGTTTAGCGGTTACTGCTATTACAACCTTCGAATTCGCAAAATTGACTACGGAAACTGCCTATTCCACTTTGGTCATCATCTATGCCATCCGCTCACTTGGAATGTCTTTACTGATGATGCCAATCATGACAGCTGGGATGAATCAGCTTCCTAAGCATTTGAATACACATGGTACGGCAATGAGCAATACGCTGAAACAAGTTACCGGAGCCATTGGCACGAGCTTCGTTACGACCATTTATACAACCCGTGCTTCTTTCCATGGTACTGCTTTAGGATCGGAAATGAGTACGAGTGATCCCGGTTTTGTTCAGAATTTCCAAACAATCGTTCAATCCATCATGAGTTCGATGAATCAAACTAGTGAGCAGGCACAGGAGACTGCTATGTCGCTGATTTCTTCACAAATCCAGGGTCAAGCAAATGTAATGGGAATCAATGATGCATTCTTTTGGGCAACAGGTTTTGCTATTGCCGGTATAGTTCTCTCACTGTTTTTACGTGACGTTCGGAAGGACAAAGCAATCAAACAAGCTAAACAAGAAAAATTGGATGTACCTTTGCTGCCTTCGCCAGTAAAAAAATCGATTTAATTAAATGGGGGGATTAGAATGAAGATCTATGTTGTATATGACAGTGAAGGTAACCATACGAAGGCACTTGCCGAATCAATAGCTCAAGGTGCTGCTGCGGTTCCTGGGGCTGAGGTACTTATTGACCATGTAAACGAGGCGGATGTCTATAAGCTTCAGGAAATGGACGCCATCATTTGGGGCTGTCCGGGTCATTTCGGCACCATCAGTTCGAGCTTGAAAACGTGGATTGATAAACTTGGATATCTATGGGCAGAAGGTGCGCTGATCAATAAAGTGGGTGCTGTGTTCTGTACAACTGCCACCATACATGGCGGGCTTGAGGCTACCATGCTGAACTTAATCACCCCTATGCTTCATCAAGGCATGATCATTGTCGGCTTACCCGGTACGGTCCCGGAAAACGCCTTATATGGATCCTACTATGGTGTAGGGATAAGCTGCCCTCCCGGTGTGGACGACAACATAACAAAAAATGACTTACAGCTTGGAGAAGCATTAGGAAAACGGGTAGCCCATGTCACCCGTTCATTCACAAACGAGCTCTAGGAGGCTTAATTCAATGGGCATAGTTTTAATTATCATCGTTGCCATTTTAGCGATTACGGGTTTGATCACATTCAATATCAAAGCCTTGACACCTGAAGATAAACCGGTTGTTGAGGAAGAGATCCCGTTGGAAGAGTCCGCTTCTTCTTCGGATGATCCCATTTCCGAAATCATCGTCCCAACAGAAAATGATGAATTGAAAATGAAAGATCAGGATTATCGTTCGGCACTTTCCAAGCTTCACAATCAAAAGCCTAATGATGAGCCACATATAGAAAAAAAGTCTAACCTTCGCAAAATGAAAGACGAAGAATACCGTGGTACATTGGAAGATTTCCAGCAAAATGGCGACTGAAACACGCCTCCCCCCATCCGGCATATTTGCCTTTTTGGGGGTTTTTGTTTATATGCCATGAAAGGATCCTCTCTTCCCTCTAACACGCCTTCAGCTTAAAGATCGAGTTGCAGACTTTACTTATTTTTCTGGTTGACAAATATTCACAAAGAATTTAAGCTAAGTTAATGCAAAACAAACATTTTTTTAAACTCAGCTTTTGTTGAGAGACGGAATTTTAAAAGGATTTCCTTTTTTCGTTCGTCACTTGCCTTTTTGGCAGGTGGCGATTTTTATTTTTATAGGGGTGAAAAACATGCAACTTTTGAAATATATCATAATGGTCTTAATTGGTTCGATCTCATATGGCACATTATCCACCATGATCAAGTTTGGATTTATGGATGGCCATTCTTCTGGAGAGCTTGTCGGCAGTCAATACCTCGTCGGTTGGCTGATTGTCTCCGTTTTATTTCTTTTTTCGTTTAAATATAAAGTTTCATGGAAGAGTGCCGGATTACTATTATTCACGGGCATGATGTCCACTTTCGTCGGAAAGGCATATGCCGTTTCCGTATCAGAGCTTCCCGCATCGATTGCCGTTGTCTTTTTATTTCAATTTACCTGGATAGGCGTCCTTATTGAAAGCTTCTTAAATAAAAGGCGCCCTGATAAAAATAAACTTATAGCCATATTCGTTCTCTTTATCGGTACATTATTGGCAGGGGCAATCTTTGGTCAGCCTCTATCTTCCATAAGCCTAAAAGGAGTATTGTTCGGACTATTGTCTGCGTTGCTTTTTGCGCTATACATGTACTGCAACTCTCAATTCGCAGTTGGGGAGTCTTCAATGAAACGGTTGTTTTTCATTGCAACGGGTGCCATGCTGACTGCTGTATTCACGACTAACCCCGTCACGCTTGTTACGAACCTTGTCCAAACGAACCTATGGTACTACGGTTTGTTACTCGGCACTTTGGGTGTTCTTGTTCCCTTCTTTTTCTTTGCTGTCAGTTTGCCAAAAGTGGGGGTTGGGCTTGGAACGATCCTTTGTGCAGCGGAATTGCCTTCAGCGATGGTCGTTTCAGTCATCTTCTTGAATGAACAGGTTACGTCACTGCAATGGTTCGGTATGTGCTTGATCATCGTCGGCATCGCCTTGCCTGAGGGAATAAAGCATCTTCCGCAACTTCTTCCTGGCAGGAAAAAATTGCGGAATGAAAAAAGAATTTCATAAATGCTACGCCCCGGTTAGTAAAGTTCATCATTATAATAAGAAAGACCATTCCCGTTAGTGGAATGGTCTTTCTTGTGGATTTTTCATAGGCGGGAAATAATCTGGCGTTCCTTTTTCCTTAAGAATCCAATTGTTGCACTTGAAATAGGCTGTAGTAATGCCCTTGCTTTTTCATCAGTTCTTCGTGTGTTCCCGTTTCCGTAATTTCCCCATTATCGATATGGACGATCCGATTGGCATGTGTGATGGTTGATAAGCGATGAGCCACGATGATGGTGGTCCGGTTTTTCGCCAAAATATCAAGCGCCTCCTGGATATAGTGTTCACTCTCCAAGTCCAAAGCGGATGTGGCTTCATCCAGCACAAGGATAGGCGGGTTTTTCAAAAATACCCTTGCAATGGCAACCCGTTGCTTTTGGCCTCCGGATAATTTGACTCCCCGCTCTCCGACTTTCGTTTCATACCCATCTTTTAAACCAATAATGAAGTCATGGGCATTCGCAGCCTTTGCGGCTTCGAATACTTCTTCATCACTTGCATCGGGCCGACCCATAAGGATGTTGGCCTTAACCGATTCACTAAATAGGATATTATCCTGTAGCACCATCCCGATTTTATCTCTTAGGCTGCGGACTTGATATTTACGGATATCCGTCCCATCCAATAATACTCTTCCCTCAGTCACATCATAGAAACGGGAAATTAAACTGACGATCGAGGATTTCCCTCCGCCGCTCATCCCAACAAGTGCAATCGTTTCTCCTGGTTTAACATCCAAATTTATATGTTTTAAAACGGGTGCCTCTTTCTCGTCATAAGCAAACGAAACATCCTGAAAGGTAATTCTGCCGTCTACATGCTCTAGCTCTTTCGCCCCTGGTTCATCATCAATATCATACTTCTCATCCACAAACTCAAAAACCCTGTCCATTGATGCCAATGTCTGGGTCATTGTCGTCGATGAGTTAACTAATCGTCTTAGGGGATTATAAAGTCGGTCTATGAAACCGACGAAAGCAACCATGGTACCAAGCGATAATTGTTCATGAATAACCTGATAACCGGCAAAACCTATCACTAGCAGGGGAGCAATGTCCGTAATCGTATTCACGACAGCAAATGATTTAGCATTCCAACTCGTATGCTTCAGGGCCTTATCCAGGAAATTCTTGTTTTGCTTCGCAAACAACTCCTGTTCCCTGTCTTCTATCGCAAAGCTTTTGATGACTGACATCCCTGAAACCCTTTCATGAAGGTGACTCTGTACATCCGCTAACGCTTGCGACCGGATCCTTGTATAGGTTCTTAACTTGCCAAAGAAATGCTTAATTGAAAATGCATAAAATGGAAGCATGATGATGGAAACAATGGTTAACTTCACGTCCATCGTAAACATGATGGCTATCACTATGATAATCGTTGCTATATCCAGCCAAAGGTTCATCAAACCCGTGATGACAAAGTTCTTCGTTTGTTCCACATCCGTGATCATCCTTGAGATGACCTCGCCCACTCGCGTATTGGAGTAATATTTAAAGCTCAATTTCTGTATATGAGTAAATAAATCATTTCGAATATCATATAAGATTTTCGTTCCTGTCCATTGAGCGAAATACTGCCGGTAGTACTCAATCGGCGGTCTAACCGCAACAAAAATGAATAGCATGATACCCATTGCCCATAAAAGGCGTTCGGACTTCACAGCTTTGGACAGGTCACCATTTCCGATGATGTCATCCACTATATACTTACTGAGCAATGGTAGCAAAAGCGGAATCGCGAACTTTAGCAGTCCAATCAATACCGTCCCGATTATCTGCCATTTATACGGTTTAACGAATTGCAAATATCTCTTAATGCTCTCCACGGAACTCCTCCCATTTCTCTGATTCATTACATCAAAATATTAATAACAGCCTGCTTGAAATCTTAAATGCGCTTTTCAATTATATTTTCCTTTTCGAAGATTAACTATCAAAAAGATTTCCATTCAATATCTTGCATACACATTTATAGGAGCAAGGGTTTAAAGATATCCTGGATATTTAAAAAAATCGTTCCTGCTTTCTTGGATGGTTCGATCAGTGGTAGGTATGGTACACAATAGAAAAAGCCTGCTATTTAAGCAGCAGGCATTTCTTTCATCGGTAGGTCAAAAAGCGTTCATACCAACTATCAATAAACTCTGCGGAGAATGGTCCTTTTCGCTGGCGTATCATATAAATTAAATAGTCAACGTTTTGTTTCAATATTGAATCGATGGCATCTGGGTAATTCATTTCTTTCCGATGCCTTTCATATTCATCCTCATCCAGCAAATTAAACGTCATATCTGGGAATACTTTAATGTCCAGGTCATAATCAATGTATTTCAATGCTCCCGAATCGTATGTGAACGGAGAACTGATGTTGCAATAATAATAAACCCCGTCCTCTCTTAACATACCAATAACATTAAACCAATACTTTGAATGAAAATAGCAAATCGCCGGCTCTCTCGTAATCCAGGTCCTTCCATCTGATTCCGTTACCATAGTACGGTCATTCGCCGCTATCACCAGATTTTGGGTCCCTTTTAAAACGGTTGTTTCTTCCCAGATACGATGGATATGTCCATTATGTTTATAGCTATGGATTTGGATTTTTCCTCCTTCGGCAGGAACAATCCCCATTTATCTCTCCCTACTTTCTATAGACACCCTGACAGCGTACTGTGCCCTATTCCGTTTGCAGTTGTTGTGTGTATTTAAAATATATACTTTTTTCCATTTACCCTATATTCCTATATTATAGCGATTTATTCATAAATTTAAAACAAAAGTGGCTAATCTCCCTGTGAAAATGTGTAAATAAGTCAAAAAAGTCTGACCATCCACCCATTTTAACTTAGAAATTAGCCAGTTATTTATTGTATTGCAGCCTGTCCTTGTTGAAAATAACGGATGACTTCCTCCGTTTGCCTCTCGAACATATCATGGATACTTTTCAATTCCTGCTTTTTGAGTTGAATCTCTTCCTGAATGGTGACTGCTTCACTCTCCTCTTGCTGGTCAAGGAGTTGCTTCTCTATATCTTGGCATCTTTCGATTTCGGATTGTAAAAGTAAAAGCTTATCCATCGTTTTCAACTGATTGTTTATAAGCCGGTTAAATTCCTCCATGAATGCACCCTCCTAATCTGTATTTTTTCTATAGTATGTATATTCTATTTTTATCCGGTTTTTCCTTTGACATAAAATGTAAACACAACAAAACATTTGTCGAATTCAATGGAGGCAAAAAAAGAAAAGCATCCTCAAAAGAAGGATGCCTCAGACTGTAGACAAACTCGATGAAAATCGAGTTGAACTGCCCCGTAAATGTTAGACACCAAACTAACATTTACGGGGTGTTTTTTTATGGCTTGTACAATTTGAACGTTGATTGGAACGTAGGGCACTCGCGGTCCGCCCTCGGCTTGCGCCTGCGGGGTCTCCCCTAGACGCGCTTTCCCGCAGGAGTCTCGCACACCCGATCCAATCAACTTTGTTATAACATTTAGATAGAACCTCTTTTGCCTATATTTCGCTGCCATGAATGTAAAGAAGATGGCCAATTGGACATGGCAAGGTCCAAAAATGGCCAAACATAGTGGGCTCGTAGTGATCCAATTCCTTAATATGGAGCAAAATTCAAAAGGAATTTCAAAAGGGGTTCGGAATGTTTTAATTCCGAACCCCTTTTGTCTACAAAAGAAGGATGCTTTTCGTTTTTAAAAAAGCAATTAGCCTTGGTTTTTATTGCTTTGAGATTTTTGGTTTTGTTGTTTCACTTCTTGAACGTTAGTTTCAGAAGCAAACTCCGTACCAAATTGACCTTGAGCTTGACCTTGAGCTTGTCCTTGACCTTTTTTTTGCTGAGATTGCGCGTTTTGTTGTCTTACTTCTTGAACGTTTGTTTCACTTGCAAACTCAGTACCGAATTGGCCTTGACCTTGCTGAGATTGCGCGTTTTGCTTTCTCACTTGTTGAACGTCAGTACCTGCTTGTGATTTATTGTTATTAGCCATTGATAATCACCTCCACGATAATAAGATAACCATTAAGATGGAGTGTTATCCAACTAAAAACATTTAAATTTTTCCAATTATATTAAACAAGCAACGAAATGCCTCCATCAACTATAACCGTTTGTCCACGAATCATACTAGCTCCATCCGAAATTAAAAACAAGATGGTATTCACCATATCTTCCACCTCGACCATCCGTCCAGCAGGAGTCTGTTCTGCCGCCTCAGCAAGCATTTCATCCCGATTCGGAAAGGATTTCAGGGCATCCGTATCGATCACACCGCCTGAAACGGCATTGACACAAATGTTTTTCGCAGCGAGTTCGACTGCTAAATATCTTGTCAGAGCTTCTAGTGCAGCTTTGGAAACACCTACAGCTGTATAATTTTTCAAATAGCGAATGGACCCTAGTGAACTGATGCTGACGATTTTCCCTCCGCCGTTCCTCTCCATTAATTTCGCCGCTTCCTGTGCACAGAAAAGGAGGGCTTTTGTATTGATGTCCATGGTCCAGTTCCAATGTGATTCTTCAAGCTCCATCAATGGCCGCTGCACTCCTGATGCCGCATTATTAATGAAGATGTCCAAACGTCCATAATAAGCATCGATTTCCTCGAACATGCTCTTCACTTTCGCAACGTCACCTACATTTGCCTTGACTACAAGAGCCTTACGCCCCAACGCTTTAATTTCAGCTGCCACTTCTAATGCTTTCGACTTGCTCCGGGCATAATTAATAACGAGGTCGTAACCTTCCTCTGCAAGCCTTATTGCCGTGCTTCTACCTAAACCTTTACTGCTACCTGTAACGAGTGCCACTTTTTGTTCCATTCGTTTATTCATCCTTTCTGAGTAAACACAGAGTAATAAAAATCATTTATAAAAGGAGTGTTACTGTTATGTATGTTGGACGTGATATGACAGAATTGTCGATGATGAAAAAATCGGATTGGGAAAATAGTGAACTAGCCTATTTTCATCACTCCCTTCAACAAATGGTACCTTATTTAAACCAAGAAGGACAGAGTATCCATAGCGAAATCGTCAAAGAAATTGAAAATAGGGGCGGACTTAATAGGCAAGAAGCCGATTATACTCATGGAACGAAAACCATTTACGATTGATTTTATACGGATATGACATTGAAAATCAACAAACTGAGAGGATATCTTAGCTGATATCCTCTTTGATTATCACTAGCGCCTTTATTTACTTTTGACTATCTTCACGCCCTCCCATCCAAACCTTTATTCAATACGCTCTTTTTCTTTATAGGCCTTTATCATTTTTTGGTGGGAAACCGGAAATGCGAACTCCTCCATCTCTGCTTCACTCACCCACTTTAGTTGGTGTTCTTTTAATGTCTCTTCACTGATGGCTTCTTTGATCATTCCCGTATACGTGTCCACTTTCCAAACAAGATGGGAGAAAACATGTTCAATTCTCACAAGTGATTCTGTGATTTCCGGTTTGACACCATACATTTCCTGAAACCGATTCTCGAAGAATTCCCTTTTATGCTGTAGGGATGAATGGTTCTCGAAATTCAGATATTCCCAAAGATTCGCTAGCAATCCTTCAGAAGCCCGCTTGTGAATCAAAAATTCACCTTTTTCATTCGTCAATACGGCAGCCACAATTGGTACATCCCGTGTTTTTTTCTTTTGGATTTTTACCGGCAGTTCCGACTGAACCCCTGCTTCAAATGCAAGACAATGACTTTGAACGGGACATAATAGACAGGCAGGCTTACCTGGTGTGCAGATTAATGCCCCCAGTTCCATCAAGGCTTGATTGAAGGCAGAAGTATGATCATGATCAATCAACTTTCTGACGGCAGCTTCGAAAGTTTTTCTAGTCTTTGGCTTTGCTATGTCTTCATATATCATCAATATCCTTGATAAAACACGCATGACGTTTCCATCGACGGCTGGCTCCGGCTTGCCATAAGCGATACTCAGAATCGCACCAGCTGTATAAGGGCCGACACCTTTCAATTTGGAAATTTCCTCAGGATCGTCCGGTACAATCCCATTATAGGAAGCCTTCACTTCCTGAACGGCACTATGCAGATTCCTTACACGTGAATAATATCCGAGCCCTTCCCAAGCTTTTAAGACTTTCTCTTCATCTGCAATGGCAAAATCCTCTAGTGTGGGAAACCATTCCACAAACCGGTTGAAATATGGAATCACCGTGTCCACTCTCGTTTGCTGCAGCATTATTTCAGAAACCCAAACCCGGTAAGGGTCCTTATTTTCCCTCCATGGCAATTCTCTTTGTTCTTCAAGAAACCAGCAAACTAAATCTTTCTGAAAATCATCAATTTTTATTTTTTCTATTGTCGGGATCGTTATTTCTTTCACATCAGTTCCTCCAAAGATGTTACACTCTTATCAAAAATGGGAATACCTATAGTAGGTCATTCTTTTTTTAATATCATGTTCATATCCATTTATTTGTATTGGTGCACGAAAATAAGATAAATATATTCATTTGATGGTTAATATATAAATACGGTATGATGAGAGAAGACCATTTTTTTCAAATTGTGGCAGGGAGGTTAGTTTTTTGGATACAGGTACTCACTTTGTCATGGGAATTGCTCTTGGAGGTCTTGCCACATTAGATCCTGTCATTGCGCAGAGCCCAGTAACTGCAAGTGCAGTCATAGCAGGGACGATATTGGGATCACAAGCTCCAGACATTGACACTGTTTTAAAATTAAGGAATAACGCTGTATATATACGAAACCACCGTGGTATCACGCATTCCATTCCCGCTGTTTTACTTTGGCCCTTGATTATCAGCGGAGCAATTTTCGCCATCATACCTGAAGCAAATTACCTTCACCTTTGGCTTTGGACCTTTTTAGCCGTATTCCTTCATGTATTCGTGGATATATTCAATGCTTATGGGACCCAGGCTCTTAGGCCGATTTCGTCAAAATGGGTAGCTTTAGGGGTAATCAATACATTCGACCCGTTCATTTTTGGAATACATGTTGGCGGCCTTATATTATGGGGCTTTGGATTTCCTCCAGGCTATTTATTTCTCTCGATTTACGGAATACTTGTTCTCTATTACATTTCCAGATTCAGGGAACAAACTTTCATTAAAAGAGCCGTTAAGCAACAAATTCCTGGAGCAAGGAAAATTCTTTTATCACCGACCATGCGTTTTCACCGTTGGAAAATTGCGGTGATTACCGAAAAGAAATATTATGTAGCGCGGGCCGATAATGGGTATGTGACGATTCTTGATACGTTTGATCGAGTGCCATTACCTGAAAGTGAAATTCTCGAAGTCGCCAAGAAGGATATCAACTTGGCTGCCTTTCTGTCCTTTTCTCCGGTTTACCGCTTTGAAATCGAGCAGAAAAAAGAATATTATGAAGTCCGCTTTATCGATTTAAGATATCGCAGCAATGGTTATTACCCGTTTGTAGCAGTAGTCCATTTAGACAGCGATTTGAATATCTTGAATTCGTATACCGGTTGGATCTTTAGCGAAGCGAAGTTGCAGAAGAAATTGAATATTATTTTATAGTCGCTGCCTATCTGAAAAAAGGCTGATTCCAGAGAATCCCTCTGGAATCAGCTTTTTTAATGCAATCGGTTCTGCTGATTTAATAAATGTTGATATTTAGGATTTTTTGCAATGAATTCGTGGAAATGCTCACCATAGTTATCGATCCAGGTCCTAACAACACGTGATGTCATTTCTTCTCCGGCATATTCATGTCCAGCCTTTGCATAGGTCGCTTCGAAATCTTCCCATAATAATTCCACCCAAGTCAAAGCTTGCTCATACGTGATGTGGTCATTTTTCTCAAGCAGTTTCTTGGTTAATCTTTCATGGTAATCATTCATTAGAACCACCTCATTGCCAATATTTTTACAGAATGAACTATACTGTCACTTACCCATACTAGTGGTAAGCGGAAACGCTTCTTTCTTTAATCTGATGCCTGGAGGAGAAAAACTTGCGAAATAAACAAAAAGGATTCCCCAACCAAAACAATAATAAATTCCAAGGCGAGCCTCGTGCAAAGGCAAGATATGCTTCAAAGCGTGCAGATGGCAGTATTAATACACACCCTCAAGAACGAATGAAAGCATCAAACGAGCGATCGAATTAAGGCAATTCAAAAGGAATCGGGTCTTCCCGGTTCCTTTTTATTTCAACATTGAAATTGGCAGTGCCTCTTCCTTACCGCTTCCACCCAAGCGGTAACCCCAGGCGAATACACCGTTCATATAATCAATTTTGAAATAGACACCGGGATCGCCTTCAATTTGGTATATTTCACCTTTTTTGAAATCATCGGGATTCAATAAATAGGCCTTGGCCATCGTCACTTTCCGTTCCAATACAGAAAATTCATTTACCATTCCCAATTGCTCTGCTTTTCTCGCTTTTTCAGTCAATGCTGCAATTTCCTGTTGCAGTTCATAGGCCGACAACTTGCTGTATCTTACGTCGCTCATATATATGGCTCCTTAAATGAAATATTAATTTACTTCTATATTAAACAAAATTTTGTGATTTGGCTATCGATGCACTTATTCCATTTCAGGATTGGAAAGATAACGCTCAATCAATTCTATAGAAAAACCTTTTCGGTATAATGCCTGCTTCATTTTTTGTTCATATTCGAAGCCTTCATGGTTTTTATATCTGCGTTTCATTTTTTCGGCATGGTGGCATAGCGAATCCCATTGTTCATCTTCATCCTTTTCCACCGCCACATCTTCAAGTGCTTCAAGGATGACATCCCTCGGGAAACCTTTCCGTAACAAGGTTTGTTCAACTTTTAGCTTTAATGCCCGTTCCGAAATGTTTTTTTCCTTTTTGACCGATTTTCCAGCAAGTTTCCTTGCATGCTCAATCTGAATATCATAGGGGTATTCCTTCAATGCCTCGACAACCAACTTTTCTTGTACCCCTTTTTCCTTGAGCTCGAGCTTAAGGGTAGTGGGCCCTTTATTGCCTCCGTTCACATGGGTCCGTACGTAAGCCTTGGCAAATTCAAGGTCGTCTAAATAGTTAAAGCTGTATAGCTTATGTATCGCTTCCTTTATAATCGGCTCTTCCGTTTCCTTCTTTTTTAAATAAAGGCGAATTTCCGATTCCGAACGCATCCGGTATGATAAATAATTAAGTGCATCAGTAAATGCTTTTTGGATTTCATCATGGAACTGTATTTCAGCTAGGAGCAGGTCATCGAGTGCCGTCCCCTTTTTCAAATGAAATTTCAATAGCACCTCTTCGTCCACACTGAAAGCATATTTTTCATCAATGAAAATGTTATAACGATCTTTACGTTTTTTTTGGGTTGTTATTTTTGTTATGTTTGGCATAAAATCCACCCCCATCCCTACTTTACCCGTTTACGTGTACCATTTCTAGATATAGCATGTCTAAAAATGAAAAAAGCACATAGGCATGTTAAAGTGAAGAAAAGGGAAAGGAAGTGGTTTTCATGAAAATAGCCATTGCTGGTGGAAGCGGTTTTGTCGGCACAGCCCTTATTGATGAATTATCAAAAGAAAATCATGATATATATATTTTGACCCGTCATCCCGAAAAGTTCAAAAAACGGACAAATTCGACATATATCGGCTGGTTGACCAAGGACGCAAAGCCGGAAAAGCATCTGGAAGGGCTCGATGTTTTCATTAACCTTGCTGGTGAATCTTTAAACAGCGGGCGTTGGAATCCTGAAAGAAAACGCCGGATTGTCGAGAGCAGGGTCGAAGCTTCCAAAGAGATGAACCGGATCCTTTCCATACTGCCCGAAAAAGTGTCTGTCATCATCAACGCAAGTGCAATCGGATACTATGGTATATCGGACCATGACACATTTACCGAAACCTCTGAATCCATCGGTGATGATTTCTTGGCCCGTACTGTTAAGCTTTGGGAAAAGGAAGCCGCTAAATCCCGCTCTTACTGTAAAAGGTTCGTGCTAACAAGATTCGGTGTGATCCTGGGAGAAAAAGAAGGTGCACTGCCAATGATGGTCCTACCTTATAAACTTTTCGGCGGAGGAAAGATGGGAAAAGGGAATCAATGGCTTTCCTGGATTCATATTCATGACGCTGTCCGTGCAATCATCTTTTGCATGAACGATTCAAGGATTGAAGGTCCAGTCAATTTTACGGCGCCGAACCCCGTTCAGATGGATACATTCGGTAAAACAATTGGAGCTGTCATGCACAGGCCCCATTGGTTACCTGTCCCCCCCTTCTTCCTTAAGACCCTGTTGGGGGAAATGAGTGTACTTGTGCTTGAAGGACAAAACGTCCTTCCCATTAAACTTAAAGAGGAAGGATTCATCTTTTCTTTCCCAACCCTTAATGAGGCTTTACAATCCATCTTAAAAGAAGATTCTCACGTATGAAAGAATCATTTTGGGAAAAAATAGGAATATCAAGTGAAATGGAGATGATCTAAATTGTCCAAAAAACACGAAAAAGTAAAAAGTAACCTAACGAGTACACAAGCAATTCTATATGCTCGGGAATTTAGAAATGCAGATCGAGCTGGTGGCTTTATCGAGAAAAGACCCCGTCGTTAAGTTTGGAGTTTTTTCCCGTACATTTCGAACAAGCATTCAACACAGAATAAGCTAGAGATGATAATATCTCTAGCTTATTCTGGGGGGCGCTAGTATGGGACGCAATAACATACACCATAATCGAGACAAGAACAAACAGAAACTTCCGCAAGTTCCTAAAAACCTGAAAAGTGACGGACTTGACGTTGAATATTCTTCCGAATTGGCTGACCAGGAAGACATCAAGGCACAAGCCCGGTCCAATGCGGCTGACCGCCGTGCTCATAATCGCCGTTAAATAGAACCAAGGGGCTGTAAATCAGCCCCTTGGTTCTATTTATTCACATAGTTTATCCACACCCCTGTGTATATTGTGGACATATTCTGAAAATACTGACAAACGAAAGGGAGGTGACCTGCCTTATTATTCTGAAAACAATGTTATTTCTGGATATTCCTGTGGATAATGTGGATAAAGGGTATGTTCCGCTGATCACCCTGCATTTTCGTTGTGGATAACTATTTCTGTATAATCAATTATTATCAACTCTTATACAGGCCGATATTCAAGGTTAACTGCTTCTCTTTCCAAGGGTAATTCCTCGGTATCATTCTGAATACTTTTTCCGATTTGTTCCCCCATACGATATCCAACTAATTTGTCAGTAGTTTTACCGCCCCCCCAATTAAAGAAGGTTCCTCAAACTTTTGTTATCAATACTTTCTTCCAACTGTTTACGAAGCAAGAATTTTTGTATCTTCCCACTAGCGTTTCGAGGTAGCCCATTACAGAAGATATATCTTCTTGGACGCTTATAACTCGCAAGTGCATCACTGTTCCTACACCACGCTTCTAAATCGGTTTCCGCTAGCGACGGGTCTTTGGCTACAATGAAGGCCGTTACAATTTCCCCCCATTTATCATCAGGCTGACCAAGTACTGCACAGTCGAGAACTCCTTGATGCTCATAAAGTGTGTCTTCCACTTCACGTGGAAATATATTTTCCCCACCAGAGATAATCATGTCGTCCACTCTGTCTTTGACCCACAGATATCCATCTTCATCTAAGAAACCGATGTCACCGGAATGGTACCAACCTTTGTAAAGCGCTTTTTCGGTCTCTCCACCTTTTTGAAAGTACCCCCGCATAATACATGGACCTTTTACAAGGATTTCACCTATTTCCCCAGGTTCCAAAATATCATCGGGATCTGATGGCCCTTCGTCATTCGGACGGGCGATGATGATTTCATGATCGGAACAAGCTTGGCCGGCAGAACCTGCTTTCCTAATTTGATCATCTTCCAATAGGAGAGTGACGGCCGGACCCATTTCAGTCATTCCATAAGCTTGGATGAACTGGATGCCAAGTTTCTCCTGACATGCACGTACAAGTGTTGGGGCCATTGGGGCTGCTCCATAAAGCCCCAGCTTCAAGCTCTGGAATTTATACTCATCCAATTTTTCCTGAATGAGCATATTCCACATCGTTGGTGCAGCAAATAACTTGGTGATCCCCTCGGACTCAATCATTTCCATAACTTTTTTGGGATTAAACTGATGTAATATGACATTTGTGGCACCAACCTGTACGCGAGGTAAAAAGGAACAATGCAATTCAGCACAATGAAACATCGGTGCAGTAATCAAACCGATATCAGAGCGTTCATACTTCATGGCCTCTATTAAAATTGCTGCTTGTTTGACCATATCTTTATGAAGGTGAATGACCCCTTTTGGACGTCCGGTTGTCCCGCTCGTATACATGATGGCATAAACATCATCCTCGTAAACGTCCACTTCGTCTGGCTTTGATGAGATACTGGCCATTTTTTGGCGGTAACCTTTGGCATACCCAGGCACTTCATCATCAATAAACCAGAAAGCCGTTTCCGGAAATCGCTTCTCAACGGCGGCAACGGTCGATTCCAATTCTTGTTCGAATAAAACAACCTTTGGAGAAGCGTCACTTAAAATGAAGGCCAGCTCCTCTGGCATTAAGCGGAAGTTGATTGGATTAAAAACTGCACCGATTTTTGCACAGGCAAAGAGTACGGTGGCAAGCTCTTCATTGTTGTAAAGGTATGTAGAGACTCTGTCCCCTTTTCGCACTCCTTCCGCTTGAAGGACCGCCGCCAATCTATTCACCTGCTCATTCCACTGAATGTACGTATAGCGGATATTTCTTCTCACGTCGTAGATAGCTTCTTTTATGGGGAAATTCTGAACCGTCTGGTCAAAGATATTTTTAATCGTTACTGACATATCATTTTCCTCCTCAAGTAAACCCACTATCAACAGGAAGAGTTCAGGCCATCCTGCCGAAGGTCGGCTTCATCCCTATTTCAGCTTTTACTTTCGTGCGAATTACAATGTTCATAACCGGATGGTCCCGTTTCAGTCCAATCTTTCAATTATGGTGGCATTCGCCATGCCGTGGCCCTCACACATTGTTTGCAACCCATAACGGCCGCCTGTTCTTTCTAACTCATGGATCATTGACACCATCAATCGGGCACCGCTTCCGCCAAGAGGATGACCTAAGGCGATCGCCCCGCCATTTGGATTAAGCTTCATGGGGTCTGCCCCTGTTTCTTTTAGCCAGGCAATCGGGACAGGAGCGAAAGCCTCATTCACTTCAAAGACATCGATATCATCAATGGAAAGACATGCTTTTTCCAAAGCTTTTTGAGTGGCAGGTATCGGGCCCGTAAGCATCAAGGTTGGATCTGACCCGACAACAACCCGTGTATGCACTTTAAAGCGCGGTTTCAATCCAAGTTCTTCCGCTTTACTGCGTTCCATCAATAATAAAGCGGCAGCACCGTCACTGATCTGGCTTGAATTACCAGCATGTATTAAACCGTCTTCTTGAAAAACCGGTTTCAATCCAGCGAGTACTTCCAGCGTAGTTCCGGCCCTTGGACCTTGATCTTCCTTAACTTCCATATAATTACCTTCCTTATCAGTACCAATTACTGATATCATTTCACGGTCAAAATGGCCTTCTTTTTGAGCGCGTATTGCCTTGCCATGACTCTCAACGGAAAACTGATCACATTCTTCACGTGTTATTCCCCACTTATCGGCAATTCTTTCAGCCGATAAACCTTGGTTGATCACCTCATAACTATCTAAATACTTTGGACTTGTTACGGCTCCTTGATAATTAGACCCCATAGGGACTCGGGACATGTTTTCCACTCCTCCCGCCACTACCACATCCATATCTCCCGACAAAATGGCTTGTGAAGCGAAATGGACAGCCTGCTGACTTGATCCGCATTGACGGTCAATCGTCGTTCCTGGAACTTCAATCGGATAACCGGCAATCAGTGCAGCAACGCGTGCTATATCACCGGCCTGTTCGCCAGCCTGTGAAACACAACCTAAAATGACATCATCGACAATAGCCGGATCAATGCCTGCCTTTTCAATCAGCTTCCTCAATACTTCCCCTGCCAGATCATCTGGGCGAACGTCTTTCAAAACACCGTTCCTTCTGCCGACTGGCGTGCGAATCCCTTCGACGATAACCACTTCCCGCATATACTCTCTTCCCTTCTATCCTGTCTTTATTAAAGGCCAAGATTCTTAGCGATGATTTTCTTCATGATTTCATTTGTCCCGGCATAGATGCTTGCTACCGGGACATCCCGATACCTTCTGGCAATCTTATATTCTTCCATATATCCATAGCCGCCATGGAGCTGCATGCATTCAATCGATATTTTTCTCGCAGTCTCCGTCAAGCGCCATTTTGCCATCGACACTTCCGTGACCACCTGATCACCCGCCATATGATTGGCGATCAATTGATCCAGGAAAACACGCTCCATTTTGATTTCGGTTGCCATTTCAGCGATTTTAAATTGAGTATTTTGAAATTGGCTCACGGATTTTCCGAACGCTTCCCTACTTTTCACGTACTCGATTGTATCGGCCAGCATATCCTCAGATGCCGTTTGGGAACAAATGGCAACAACAAGGCGTTCCTGCTGTAATTTCTCCATTAAGTAAGTAAAACCCTTGCCTTCTTCACCAAGGAGGTTTTCCTTTGGAACACGGCAATCCTCGAAGATGAGTTCTGCTGTATCCTGACTGTGCAAACCAAGTTTCTTCAGTTTTCGTCCCCTGGAAAATCCAGGTGTGTCCCTTTCGACCACAACTAAGCTAACCCCTTTATGCTTTGGAACGGCACTTGGATCCGTTTTACAAGCAACGATGACCAAATCCGAATGAATGCCATTTGTGATGAATGTCTTTTGACCATTTAATATGTAATGATCTCCATCCAAAATTGCAGTCGTTTTAATATTGGCCAAATCCGAACCTGTTCCAGGCTCAGTCATGGCGATGGCTGTAATGATTTCCCCTGTCGTGCATTTTGGAAGCCAGCGCTGTTTCTGCAACCCATTTCCGTATGCGGCAATATAAGGAACAGTGATGTCACTGTGTAGTCCGAAACCAATGAAACCAGAGCCCACTCTTTCCAATTCCTCATTAATAATGACCGCGAAGCCCCAATCTACCCCGGAACCCCCATACTCTTCCCCAAGGTCCGGACATAAAAAACCCTGTTCCCCCATTTTCGCCCAAAATGATCGGGGAATGATTTTCTCTTCTTCCCATCGTTCATAGTGGGGAACTGCTTCTTTTTCCAAAAATTTCCGAAATGATTTGCGGAAAATCTCATGATCTTCACTTAGATATGGATGTTTCATCTGATTTATCTCCTCTGTATGGCTTTGCCCTACCCCTTTCCATTTATGGGAAGGCTTTTTTTCAAAGAATTACAATGAATGGCATTGTCTTTTCTGAAAGGAATTCACACTTACCTGGGTGACATTCGTATGGCCCCATCCAGCCTGATGGTTTCCCCATTCAGCATTGGATTCGTTATGATGCTCTCCGTTAGTTTAGCGTACTCTTCGGGGTACCCGAGCCTTGAAGGGAATGGCACGGTTTTACCTAATGACGTCCTTGCTTCATCAGGCAATGAATCGAACATCGGAGTATGGAATAGACCCGGTGCAATCGATACAACACGTATCCCTTTGCCTGCAAGCTCCCTTGCAATCGGCAGGGTCATCCCAACAATCCCTCCCTTGGAGGCACTATATGCAGCTTGTCCGATTTGTCCTTCAAAGGCAGCTACCGAAGCAGTATTGATAATTACCCCGCGCTCCCCCTCTTGGTTCGGCTTATTTTCGACCATTTTTTCAGCCGCAAGCCGGATCACGTTAAATGTACCGACCAAATTGATTGTCACCACATTTGAGAACGCTTTCAATTTATGTGTACCTTTTCTGCCTATGACCTTCTCAGCAATTGCAATACCAGCGCAGTTGACGACCGTATTGATACTCCGGAATTTTTCAATTCCTTTTTCCAACGCTTCCAATACGCTTTCTTCACTTGTTACATCCGTTTTAACAAAAAGGACTGAATCTCCCAATTCTTGCACCAGTTTAGCGCCATTTTCTTCCGAGAGGTCAAATATGACCGCTTTTCCGCCTTTTTTAATGATGTTTCTTACTGTTGCCGCTCCCAGACCTGATGCCCCGCCAGTCACCACTGCAATGCTTTCTTGAATTTCCAATTCCTCACCTCATTTGTATCGTCTAGAATATATATTCATCTTTCACGATCATAAAACCTATTTTCAATATTAATTTCACCGCCTGCCTGTTTTATCTTCAATTCACAAAGGGTCTCGGTAAAGCCTTTGATTACCTGTTCAAAATCCTGCTTCAATTCATCCAGCTCTTTAATGCGATCATTAATTTCGTTTAATTTCTGTCCTGCCGTTTCTATCGTTTTTTCCAATTGCTTAATACCCGTCCCATCCTTATCGAATAACAGGACTATATCCTTGATTTCCACTAACGAAAACCCATACTTCTTACCGCGCATTATGATTTTGAGTTGTGCGTATTCTTTCTTTCCATAAACTCTTCTTCCCGTTTCGGTTCGCTTTGGCCTGAGCATACCCAGTTCCTCATAATATCGGAGAGTCCTTGTCGTCAATTCGAATTCTTTTGATAACTCAGATATGGTGTACATGTTAAAACCACGCTTTACAAAGGGATTATTTACCTATTTTAACATTGACGTTAACGTAAACTTCAATAAATATTCACAAAATTTACAATATATAAAACTGTGCGAAAGATTTAGACTGATATACTATTAGTATATTCTTCAAAAGAAGGGAAGGACAAGATCATGCTATGTTCAAAAATATTAGTTGCTTATGATGAGTCTGAATTGGCGCTTAAATCTTTAGAAAAAGCGATTGAATTAGCGAAGCTGGATCCCGCTATCGAAATCCAGGTGCTTCACGCTGTTACGCTTCCAATCAAACCATATATATATGGCAATGCTTTTCAGGAAATTGAAGAATCCATGCTCAAGTATGGCAATGAAGTGATAAAAAAAGCGGAAGCACTATTATCCGAAATCCCGAATCCATCCCAAACATTTGTCGTAGAAGGTTCAGCCATCACGACTTTATTGGAACATGCACAATCCCAGAATTGTGACCTTATCATCATGGGCAGCCGCGGATTGAGTGGTTTCAAGGAATTCCTGGGCAGCGTGAGTCACTACATCGTTCAGCATTCCCCTGTGCCTGTCTTATTGGTCAAATAAAATGTACTGCAAACTTTTCGCTTATCCTAGAGAAGCTGGGTTCCCTTTGGAATCCAGCTTCTTTATGCGAACATGAACATTAGGTAACTCAATACTTATCATGTTTTACAAACACTTCCGTTTACAGGTAAAATGAAAGTAATTTTAATGAGGATAACAGGTGAAGTAATGGATATTAAACATTTGCAATACTTTATAGAGGTAACCAATTTCAATAGCTTCACTCGGGCTGCCGATCATTTATTCATAACCCAGCCGACCATAAGTAAGATGATTAAAAACCTGGAAACCGAGCTAGGTGTTGAACTTTTTGATCGTTCCCGTAAACAACTGATCTTAACCGATGCTGGCAGGGTTGTCTTAGAGCAGGCAAAATTGATTGATAAGGCCTTTCACAATTTAGAAACGGAAATGGACAATTTATTAGGTTTAAAAAAGGGGCATATACGCATTGGGTTGCCACCGATCATCGACGCCTCTTTCTTCCCCCGAATTCTTAGCCGTTTCCATGAGGACTATCCCGATATTACCTTTCAATTAGTAGAGGATGGTTCAAAGAAAATTGAAGAATCAGTCCAAAATGACTTAATTGATATAGGTGTAATAGTCCTGCCAACCAATACCGCACTTTTTCATTATTTTGCTTTTTTAGAAGAAGACATCAACTTGATTGTTCATCCCTCCCATCCACATGCTTGTCGGGAAGAAATCGATTTGGCCGACCTGGAAAACGAGTCTTTCATCTTATTCAATAAAGATTACGTCCTTCGTGATCTCGTCATTTCATCCTGTAATGAAGCAGGTTTTTCTCCACATATCGTCACGGAAAGCTCACGCTGGGATTTTATTGAGGAAATGGTTTACTGTAGACTTGGCGTTTCTCTATTACCTGAAAGTTTATGCCGTAATGATGAACGCGTAAAGTCCATCAAGGTTAAAAATCCCTCCATCAGTTGGAATTTGGGATTCATTTGGAGTAAGGAGCATTACCTGTCCTACGCTGCAAAAGAATGGCTGAAATATACGAGGGAAGCGTTGTCACATAAAGAGTGAATTAATCCGCATGATCGATGTAAGCACTATCATAGATTTGGGTTATGCACATGATAACATCTAACCATTTTACAATACGTAGCGGCGGGGTTAGACTGGGTTAGCACGGTAAATGCCGATAGATTCTACAGTTTCGGAAAGGAGATATTCATGATCACTTTATCTAATGTCGATGAGTTACATGCAGCCGAAGCAGCTCTGGAGAAAATTAAATGTTCATACCCCGAACTATTTAATAAACTGCTCCATGTCGTTGCCTTAACACGGGCTTTTCAATTTAAATATCAATATATGGGGACATTAATCATGGATGTAACCCCTAACGAAAACACCCCTGAATTCGTTATGCCATCCGTAATCAGATTATATATAGAGGAAGTTCAAAAGTTAAAGGATGACCCGAATTTCCAGGTATTACTTCAGACCTTCTCCCAATATAAAAATGTTGGATATGCTAAAATCAGCATGCTTGTGCTCGGTAAAAGCCCTGAATCGCTTTTAGGCGCTTCAAGCATCAAATGAGGCCCAATGATATGTTCCTAAATAAACCTTCATTAAATGGAAGGTTTTTTTCTTAAAAGCATAATTATAGTACTTTACTCAAAAAGGCTTTGGTTCTTCCCTGCTGGGGATTATCAAAAATCTCACTGGGGATATTTTCTTCGATAATATAACCTTCATCCATGAAAATCACGCGATCGCCAACTTCTTTTGCGAACCCCATCTCATGGGTCACCACCACCATGGTCATGCCTTCCTTAGCCAGTTGCTTCATGACCTCAAGGACTTCACCGACCATTTCCGGATCAAGAGCGGAAGTCGGCTCATCGAATAACATGATTTTGGGTTCCATCGCCAACGCCCTGGCGATTGCGACACGTTGCTTTTGTCCCCCCGATAATGAATCCGGGTATGCGTTTGCTTTCTCGGCAAGCCCCACTTTCTTAAGCAGTTCAATGCCCCTTTTTGAAGCCTGTTCTTTGGAAATCTTGCGGACCTTTAAAGGCGCGAGCATAATATTCTCAAGAACAGTCTTATGTGGGAATAAGTTAAAATGCTGAAATACCATGCCAACTTCCGTTCGAACTTTATTGATATTGACCTTCTTGTCTGTCGTATCAAGTCCTTCGATGAAAATATGGCCTCCCGTTATCGTTTCAAGTTGATTGATACACCTGAGGAAAGTGGATTTACCCGATCCAGAAGGCCCAATTACCACCACTACTTCCTGAGGTGCAACGATTGCATTGATATTTTTCAATACTTCATTTTCCCCAAATGACTTCTTTAGATTCTCGACCTTGATCATACTGTTTCCAACCTTCTTTCGAGTCTATTTAATACGAAACTTAAAATGAGGGTCAGGAATAAATAAATGAAGGCACATGCCAAATATGGCTCCCAAACTTTAAAATACTGACTCCCCATCGCTTTCCCCCAATACATTAATTCTGGTGCTGCAATGACACAAAGCAAGGATGAATCCTTCAATAATACGATGAATTCATTTCCCAACGGAGGGATCATTCGTTTGAAAGCTTGAGGTAGTACAACATGAATCATTGTTTGGGTATGGGTCATTCCCAATGAACGTGCCCCTTCCATTTGCCCTTTATCGATGGATTGAATGCCCGCACGGAAAATTTCCGCAATATATGCGGCCGCATTTAAAGATAAAGCAATGACCCCAGCAGTTATTGCATTCGTTTCCCCGGTAAAAAGGGGCACAATGCCAAAATGGATTAAAAAGATTTGAACTAAAAGCGGTGTTCCGCGAAAAACCGTGACATAACAGTAAAATGGAAAGGCAAGCACTTTGTTTCTCATGATTTTCCCTAAACCGATCAATAACCCCAAAAAGGTTCCGATGAGGATGGAGGAAACCGACAGCCCTATAGTAAGTAATGTTCCTTTTAATAAGAAAGGAGCATATTCAAAAATAATATCCCAGCGAAAACTCATTCCGTTCCCCTCCTAAAGTCCAAAAAAACTGCGTAACTTCACACGTAAAGTTACGCAATCTTTATCCACTTGTTTTTATTGTTGTGCTTTCAATGTTTCGATATCTGGATCAGTACCAAACCACTCTTTATAAATTTCTGCATATTTACCATTTTCATAAATGGCATTCACAGCTTTATCGAACTCCGATTTCAATTCACTGCCTTTTGGGAACATAAGACCATAAAATTCCTCATTGAAACTATTGCTATCTTCAACGACCTTCAGTTTTTGATCAGGGTTATTTTTCACATATTCTTCAACAACCGTATTATCAGCCACGACTGCCGAAGCTCCCCCTTTTAATAATTCCTGAATGGCCAGGTTATTATTTTCGAATTTTTTGATGTCCTTGTGATTTTTTCCAAGGAGTTTCTCTACCGCTTCCTGTCCGGTTGTACCAGTCTGAACGGCAATGACCTTCCCTTTCAATTCATTTCCTGATTTTATATCACTTTTCTCTGGAACGAGAATCTTGTTTGTGGATAAAAAGTACGGAACCGAAAAATCATAAGATTGTTTTCTTTCGTCATTCACTGTAATCGCAGAAATTGCGACATCCGCTCTCTTAGATTCAATTTCAACAAAGATCGGATCCCAACCAACGCTTTCCAATTTAACTTCATAACCCGCTTCTTTAGCAACAGCATTGATGAAATCAACATCGAATCCTACAATCTTATCACCTTCACGAAATTCAAATGGAGCATAATTGGCGTCCGTCACGATCTTGAGTGTTTTTCCATTGGACTCTTCTTCTTTACTGGTTGTCGAAACTTCCTTATCCTTCCCGCATCCTGTCATGACTAATAACAAAGAAGTTACCATGGCAAAAACTAAAAAAGAAACCTTTTTCAAAATAATCCCCTCTTCTCTCTCGTAAACTCTATTTTTAAAAAACAGATAAATCTAACTTTATAGAAGATTCAGTTTATTCTTTCAAGAATATTATACGTTTATTTGTTTTTTTATGCAATAAAAAGTCGGACAAATAACTTTAGTAAAATAAAATTTTAATCAATTAACTCAGTAAATTAGAAACGTAATTATACTTTAATGAGTAAACATGCGGACTTTTCACCTCCATTCCAATTAATGGTTATTATATTAGAAACAGATAGTGCCAACTTTCAAAAGGTTTAATCGAACAAAAATAAGCAGCGGCCAAATTAGCGTGGCCGCTGCTTAAATGATTATCATGGGACTTCCTTAGTCCCCTCTTCAATATCTAACATATCCAACAAGAAGATGAAGATCGGTATCCCGATGATCAAGCCCCATATCCCAAGGAAATGCTCGGAAAACAATAGGATGATAAAGGTGAAAAATGTTGGAAGATTTGTTTTTGCCGACATGAATTTTGGATTTAAAATATAGCTTTCAAGTGAATGGATCACAACAATCATGATAAATACAGCAATCACTTTTGGCATACCGCCGATACTGTAGGCAATCATGCTAAGTGGAACTAAGGAGATAATAACTCCTGCAACCGGAATCAACCCTAGGAAGAAAATCATAATTCCTAGACCGATCAACTGTGGAAATCCAAGAATCCATAAGAAAAATACTGAAAGGACTGCATTCGTAATGGCTATTAAGAACTGGACCTCAATTACCTTTCCGAAAGAATTGATGAACTTAACTCCAAAGTGACCAAGATTTATAAAGAAGGATTTGAATTTACCCCGCTTAAATTTAGAAGTAAAACGAATAATTTTATCTTTTTCCAATAAGAAAAATAGACTAAGCAGTATAGAAAGGAAAATCTGTAATGCCAGTTTGCCGAAATCAGATACATAAAGATAAAGCGTATTCATCTGTTTTTGAAGATCGAGCGGCGATCCGTTCTCGTTCATTAAACTAATGGCGTATTGGATGACCCGACTATCGGGAGGATGTTGAAAGAAGAAAACGATCTGTGTAACTAATTCCGTAAATTGCAACGTTATGACCGGTAGATATTTATAAAGAACGATGGCTAAACAAGAAATAACGACTGCATATAAAAAGCTAATAACAACCTTAGAGTTGATATGCATCACTTTATTTAGCCGAATCATGATAAATTGCTCCAGCCTTCCCATCAAGAAAGTGAAAACAAATGTGAATAACACGATATTAACCATACTTCCGATGCTTATTAAAAAGAGGACTAACACAATTAATGTAATTAACCTTGAAAAACCTTCGCTTTGCAAATACTCTTTTACCACTTACCTATCTCCTAACTACCATTCTGCTGTGATAATTCCTTCTACTTTATATTTTACACGGAATTGAGGGATACTACTACAAATACCTTACATTGACAACAAAATTATTTGAATGATCAGTAAGCCCCATTATGCGGACGTTAGATAAGACCTTTATCAGAACACACATTCCCCTAATTCCATTGATATTCATGCATGAAAAAACATCTGCCAAATGGGCAGATGCTAATCTTCATCCTTCACATCGATATCTTCGGGGATGGGTTCGTTATAATAATCCGCTAATTGCTTCTTATATTTCTCCATCTGTTCAAGATGCATATTAAACTGCTCTTTAAAAATCAAATGCTGGATGTATATTATACACATGAGAAAAAACCTATAAACCCCTGATAATATTACATTCACATGAGAGACAAAACTACACTCAGGACAAAACCCCCTTGAAATTTCTCCATTCCAAAAATAATGTTTATTTAAAACTATATAATGTGAATATTTTAAATATTCTTTTCAATCCATTAACTAACTCCAACAATTAATAAGGATTTTAAACGATAAAAGCCCTTATTATATAAAGGGCTTTATTACTCTAATTATAATACACCGAAAACCAAAATTGTTGGATTCAGAAATCCCTAGAATCATTGGAAAATGGAGCTCTAAAGATCCCTAACAAAATAATAAATAAAAAGATGGAGACGGCTGCAACTGCAAAGTTTAGGATTAATAGATCTAAACTTCTTAATCCAGACATAATGGTCACATATGCGAGCCCAATTGTCGTTATGCACTTTATCCCATTATCTAGGGTAGAATCAGCATCTGTAAAGATTGATTTTGCTAAATGGAAACAAACCGTTCCTAAAAGAGTAGTAACAATCAGAAACAAAATAAGTGGCAGTCCTAAGTTCCATATTAAGTTATAGGAAGTATGTTGGACCTCATACGGTTGATTTACTGCTTCTTTAAATATTGCAGATATTGATGATGAAATGCTACCAACTACTTCTTTTGATAAATCAGATGCACTCTTCCCTTCGATAGGATTAGTTAAATAGTTAGCCCAGAAATAAAAGGATATTGCGACTGCTACACCTAAAGTTTGTAATAAAACTTTTAGCTCTAGAGTTCTCATTATGACATCCCCTTTCACCTTGTACTAAATACCTATTTCGCATTTGTGTGTTTTAGGACATATTTAATTTATAAAAAGCAGTTGCTCTCTAAACAATCAAGGTGACTTCAGGTTTAGATAGGGTTTGTGAGTGCCAAAGGATATGGTAGCTCTCCGAACATATTTGTTGATTTTTTTTGATAACGATATGGAAAATGAGTTACTGGACCTTGTCACAGATGTTTCATAATAATAAAGTTGTTTAAAAACGTCAGTCATGCTATTCAACAATCGGGCCATTTTGTTGAATAAAAAAAGGAGTTGTTTGTAGGTTAATCGATGCTAATAATGAAGATAAAAAAGGATAATGGAGAGGATAAAATGAAGGTTATTGGTCTTATTGGCGGAATGAGTTGGGAATCTTCTGTTGAATATTATCGGATTATCAATGAAGAAGTTAAAAGAAGATTAGGGGGATTACATTCAGCGAAATGTCTTTTATATAGTGTCGATTTTCATGAAATTGAACGTTACCAATCAGAAGGCGCCTGGGAGATGGCCGGTGAAATGTTAGGTAATGCTGCGCGTTCTTTGGAAAAGGGAGGAGCTGACTTTATTGTCATTTGTACTAATACGATGCACAAAGTTATAGGTGACATCCAGTCAAAAATTAATGTACCTCTTTTGCATATCGCAGATGCAACAGCAGCCCAAATTAAAGAGAAAGGAATTAATTCTGTTGGGTTACTAGGCACAAGGTACACAATGGAGCAGGATTTTTATAAATCACGCTTGGAGTTTAACGGTATACAAGTTATTGTGCCAAATGACAATGAAAGAGAGATTGTAAACAAGGTTATTTACGAAGAGTTATGTTTGGGTAAGATTCATCATGAATCAAGGAATTATTATAAAAAAGTTATCCAAGGTTTAATCGAATCTGGCGCTAAAGGGATTATATTAGGCTGTACAGAAATTGGGTTATTGGTAAAGCCGGAGGATTCTGTTGTTCCTCTATTTGACACAACCTACATACATGCTTTTGAAGCTGTAAATATGTCCTTAAAATAAGGTTATGAAATTTTTTAAGATTTTTTAATTCTTCCGCAAACGGGCGCGATTGTGGAAGAAAACTTAGATTTTTAAACGACTTTATTGTTACATCTACGAAGTGTTATTAGGGGTACCGCCAGCCAAACGCGAATTTACAACGTTAAGGATATTCCAGCATTAAAAATCCCAATCTCTAAGTGATATAAATGAGAAATTGGGATTTTATTATTCAACAATTGCGCCCGATTGTGGAACAACCACTACACAAAAAAACCAATTTTCCACTCGGCGTAGCTTTGATATGATACACAATATTAGTTAACATAAAATCACGCTTATCGGCAATGACAAAAGGATTTTCGGTTGGAAGATCCTTTTAGCTACTTGTTAAATAAAAGCGCCCTTTCCTTCACAAAATGACACATTAGCTCAATAAGTAACAAATTTAGTTTACCTTAATCGGGGTAGAGTCAGGAAAATGCGGATATACAACGTTAAGCATTTTGATACAAGACTTATGAAACATTATAAATCCTAATTTAGAGTTACTTTGAATATGTCTCAATAAGCTCTACTCTATTGAGATTGTGAATGATAGTACTTAAACTATCGGGGCAGGTTAGTGGAAGAATCACCCAAAATTTTGAAACATATTTCGGACAACAAACGTAAGTATTATAGCTAGTGGGAAAATAAGAACGAACATTAATTTCTTAATCGAATTCATTTGTTCCGGGGACCGTTTAAGCTGCGCATACATGGTTTGTGTAGCAATCCTCCAGTTTCATTTACTAATACGCAGCCTGCCCAACCATATCCTTGAATCTGACGGCCTTCTTCAACACCTTGAGGCGTCATCAGGTTTTTCCCTCCGGAAATCACAGTCTATTACGTCCAACTTAAATATAAAAGCAAAGACCCTCAACCTATAACGGCGAGGGTCCTTGACATTTTAATCAACCATTCGACTCGATCTTGATTTTTCAGCTGTTTTACTTAACCAAGGAGTTAATGGCTTTTTCAATACGAGCCCTAAGATTAAGGCTGCCAGGAAGAATAAAAACAAGTAGAAAAAGCTTTGCCAAACAACACTTGGCACAATGCCTCCCACAGCTTCCCGCAGAATATTAATCGCATGGGTAAACGGCAGGAATGGATTGATTGCCTGGAAAAATGGCGGCGCCACTTGAATTGGGAATGTACCTCCAGCACCAGATAGTTGCAGTACCATTAATATAATGGCTATCGCTTTTCCAATATTCCCGAATACTGATACGATTGTATACACCATTGTCATAAAAATTAGGGCAATGGCTATCGTAAATACAACAAACCAAAATGGATTGGCCGCGTAAGTGCCTAATATAAATAAATCACCAAGACTTACAATCAGCCCTTGTAAAAAGGCTATGATCAAAAATAAGATAAGCCTGCCAAGATAGATATGATGAGTTTTATATTCTTCTCTCATATCCTTTGGATGGACATCAGTTTTTAACAAATTGGCTAACAGTAACGCGCCCACCCATAAACATAAGGCAGTATAAAAAGGTGTGTTCGCTGAACCGTAATTTGGAATATGATAAAGATTTTCTTCGACTAGCTTGACCGGCTCTGAAAAGAATTCACTTTCTTTTTTAATGTCATTTTTCAAAAGAGCAACCAGTTCATTTAAATCATTATCCTTCTCAAATTCACGGATGCTTTCTGCTGTTTTTCCAACCGTACCTTCCAGACCTGGTAAACTCGTCTTAACGAAGTTGGATACCTCTGATAAACCTTTTTCCACTTCTGGCAAGTTTTCTTCAACTAGACTGGCAATTCTAGAAAACTCAGCTTCGATACCCGGGAGGTCATTGCGGACAAACTTAGCTGCCTCATGAACCTTTTCCTCCACCCCAGGTAAATCAGAACGGATAAAATTGCTCACTTCGTGGACTGCATTAATAGCCACTGGCAAGTCAGTTTGAATCCTGTCTACTAATTCATTCACCTTCGCCTCGATTGCAGGCAAATCCTGAATAATTTTCTCCAGCTGTTTCTCACCGGTATTGGCAATCGATTCAGCATTGGAAAGCACTTCTTCTATATTTGGCAATTCCGATTGCAATTGCTCTAAATCAGTTCCGGCTTTTTTTGCTACTGCCCTTAATTTCGCCATCGCCTGATTAATAGACTCTCTACCTCCACCATCTAGATAATTGATTAATTCTCCCGCCTTGCTGCTCGCTTGTTGAGCTTGCTGACGAATAGCGTTAATTTTATCGGCTGATAGGTTTCCATCTCCAATATTAGATAGTGATGACTTCAAGGTCTCTAAACTATTTTTAACTGCTGTTAATTGGTTAATGACCGGCGTGAAATCCCCATTTTCATTTAACTTTGAAAACATGTTGATCGCATCATTTAATAATTGAATATTTGTTTCAATTTGATCTTGCAATGAAGCAATCGATTCCTTGACTGAATCGTTCATCTGGTCATTTTCAAGCTGTTTAAGTATGGAATCAATCGAATCTGCGCCATTTTGAATCATAACGGCATTTTGAGCAATCACATCCAATATTGGATTAATTGCCCCTTCATTTTCAGATAAAAATTTATTTAATTGGCTGACATACTCTGTTGTATCAGATGCTATTTTATCGGCAACCGGCACAGCTTGCTGCACTTTTTTTATAATTTCTTGCGCCTTACGAACACCGTCAAGAGCGGTATTTAATTGCTCGGCAATATCGGAAAACTTCGCACTGGCATCATCTAAACCTTCAGCTGCTTTCTCAATCTCTGGAATCATCTCTTCAAGCTCTAGCACCTTTTTACCAACGCTGTTCAATTGAGGCAATTTTTCTTCTAATGTTAAAATTTTCTGAGCGCCTTGATTTAATTCTGGAAAATGCTTTTCTAACTCAATGACCTTGTTAATGGTTCCTTTAATTTCAGGCCATTCCTCATTTAAATCAACAATCTTATCGCCTAATTCATTTATTTCCGGGAATCGCTTCTCCAGTTCAAAAATATTATTTTCAACTTTCCGGATCGTAGGCAACTCTTCTTCTAGCTTAATGCCTATATTATTAAATTCTTTGAAAAGTGCTTCTGAAGCCTCTGCTAAGAAGTTTTGGCTAATTTCGTCCACAATTGCGGATGCTCCTGCAGATGTCATTTTCGGAGCTATGGCATTCAGCTTTTCATTCACTTCATAACGGACTTCTGGGGCATTTGGATTTCCATTAAGTACCTCTGTTAATTTCTTTGAAAAAGAATGATCAATATAGACACTTGCATAAAAGTCGCCATCTCTAACACCTTTCTCCGCAGTTTTGCGGTCAACAAATGTCCAGCCCATCTTGTCATTATCCTTTAAATTATCAACAAGCTCGCTTCCAACATTGATTTTTTTTCCATCGAGTTCTGTACCTTTATCTTCATTCACAACTGCCACTTTAATTTGACCTGTTTCACTATAGGGATCCCATGTTGCCGCAATATTAAACCACGCATATAGTGAAGGTAAAAAGGCCAAACCTATCAGTAGCACAGCAACAAGGGGAACTCCCTTCAAATTCCGAAAATCCTGTTTAACAATGCTGAGTATTTGTTTCAATGTTCCACCCTTCCTTATTCAGTTATCCATTCTTCCCATTTGGAAAGTTGCCGCTTCATAAGCAGCTCATTTTTTCAATACATATAAGAATACAACATCAGAAAGCGAGATGCCATTTAATAAGTATATTAAATTCGAATATAAGCTTTGATTATTTTGGATATATTGATGGTTTAATAAAAATAATATTTGGTATATTTCTTTTAGTTCCTGGAGTTAGTATAGTTTCATGGACACATTTTAGTTAAATCCTTACAATGATTTTTGAGAGGATGTGTCCGTCTTGGAACGTAAGAATACATGTGAAAAATATAATAATGAATTCAAGAAGACTATTGTAGATCTTTATCACTCGGGTAATTCAGTAAAAGAATTAAGTGGCGAATATGGCGTATCAGACGTAACTATTTATAAATGGGTTAAAGAATTTACCCCTATCGATTTAGGGGAAGAGTCTATAACTCCGAAGGAATTAGCCGCCATACAGAAGGAAAACCTTCGGTTAAAGCAGGAAGTTGAAATTTTAAAAAAGGCTATGGCCATATTCGCAAAAAAATAACCGAGACAGATCTTACCGAATTTATCGAGGAAAATAGGAATCTATACCCTGTACAGAGAATGTGTGAAGTATTAGAAATCCCAAGAAGCAGCCATTATCAGTCCCTTCAAATAGTCGTATCCAATCGTGAACAGGAAAACCAAGAACTCACGAAGGAAATTCATCTCTTTTACCTGGAAAGCAAAGGAAGGTATGGGGCTCCAAAGATTCATGAATGCTTATTAACCAAAGGGTTTTCCCTAAGCCTTAAGCGTGTTCAACGTTTAATGAGCAAGGCAAGAATTCGTTCTATTACTAAGAAAAAATACCGTCCTTATCCATCTAAAGAAAAGGTTATTCAGTTAGATAATTTGCTTAAACGAGACTTTACCACCCGGACTATTAATGAGAAATGGGTAGCTGATATTACGTATATCCACACGTTAAAAGACGGATGGTGTTATTTAGCTTCGGTTTTGGATCTTCATTCTAAGAAAATAGTAGGGTACTCCTTTTCGCGTTCTATGACGACAGAACTGGTCATAAAAGCTTTCAATAACGCACACTTATCACAAAAGCCCAGGGAGGGCTTAGTTCTTCATACGGACCTTGGCTCACAATATACAAGTAGTGAGTTTACTCAACATATCCAAAACCATCATATTAAGCAATCCTTTAGCCAGAAAGGTTGTCCGTACGATAATGCCTGTATTGAATCCTTTCATGCGATATTAAAGAAAGAAGAAGTCAACCACGTACAGTATCTAGACTACCAAACAGCAAAATTAGCCATCTTCCAATTTATTGAAGGTTGGTATAACCGAAAAAGAATTCACAGCAGCTTAGGATATAAAACCCTACAAGCCATTGAAGATCAAATTAGAAATACAGCTTAAGATTTAACTTTTTTGTGTCCAAAATATTGACTCAAATCCAGTCCTAATGCTTATAGTATCAAAAAATTACAAAAAAATACAAGTTCATTTTAATAAGGGTTTAAGTTCTTTTTTATAAAGTAAATCAATCTTTACAAAACCATACACTCAGGTCTGTCGCTAATATTAGATGTGTTTCTTCTATGACACCAAAAGAGTTAACAAGGTTTACTAATATAGATATTATCAGATCCATATAGGTGCTACTGTTGATATTTATTAAAGGATTTTACCTTCAGAAAACCTAGCATCTCTTGATTATTCATCTAAATAATTTTGTTAAACCAGAATTCAGTAAATTATTTTTAGTCTTCATCTTTAATATCTATATCTTCCGGAATTGGTTCATTATTCAACTCTTCTACTAACATCTTATATTTCTTAAGCTGCTCAAAATGTGTCTTAAATTGGTTCTTATAGACCAATACTACACCCTCAGCATCATGCACAACTCGTATTTTTCCTTGTAAAATTAAATTCTCCACATATGGTACAGACACCGATAAATAATCAGCCGTTTCCTCTACTGTTAAATACACTATTCCGTCACTCCTACTACTATCTTTATAGAGACTATTATAACTTAATTTAGCAGCAGTTACTTTATTTCTTCTTTTCTCGTTTCTTCTCTATTGTCAAATGCAGCCCTTTATTTTATGAGTGAACCGATGACTTTTCTAATCAAGCTGTTATTCTCTATTACTTAAATAAATCTGCTAATTCATCTTCCGTCTCACTTTTTCCTTGATAATATTTTTCAATATCAAGTACGTTTTCTTTCAACTCATGTTCTTCTCTACCTTTTATCGTTGTACTATGTACGGTCATTTCTTTGTATTTGTTTTTGTAAAACTCGACTTCTCTTTTTAAATTATCGATTTCTTTTTCTTTGCTATATAGAGCTTGCTCTAATCCTTCTACTCGTAGTGCTTTTTCAAATGTGGTTTGATAAGCATTGATAATTTGATTTACTGCATCTATTAGTCTTTTTTTATTGTTGAAATTGTTATTTACTAAGTCTTCTGCACTAACGATAAAAGCCTGTTCTTTCATAAACCCAACAACTTCTATTGGTGTTTTATTTATACGTTCTATATCCTTTCGAATTTCTTTATTGTTTTTTCATACATATTGTGGAAATTTAGTTTCACGACCTAAATTCGCAAGTTTGATTTGGCCTCCAATATGTTCATGAGCATATTCAAGTAGTGCTTCTTTAAGTTCTTCATATATGTATTTTTTAGGCCTACCACCTTTATTTTCTTGTGCTGTCATAATCCGATTAAATCTCCTTCTGCTTCTTTAAATGAGTTTTCATCATGACTTCTTGATTCATTAAAATATTTAAATTTATGGCGTTACGTTCCAGTTCCTTCATGTCACTAACGTTACTATTGATTGCATCTGTCTTCTTTTTAAATGCTGTACTATAATATTTCTTGATAAAATTTAACTTCACTTGAATTTCATCTTGGATTTTCGTTATTCTATTGTTTAAAACTTTAATTTCATTTTCAGAAAGATTTGATAAGTCTATTTGGAATTTGTTACAGAAAATGCAATCTTTACTGAAACATTCGTTAGGAAAATTCTTTGAATGACAATAGCCAAAACTTATCTTTCTTGCTTTTGAATTGTCACTATTTGAATAGAAGAGTAATTGCTTTTGCCGAAAGGTAAAACTACCAAAACCAGATTGGTCGTCTAAATTCATTTTCTGTAATATACTTTTCTCTAATAGCCCTGAATAAGACCTTTGAAAATCATCAATATGGGATGAATAATGAGATTGAGTCCTTATGTTATTATGACCGGCCATTTGAGCGATGGTTAACTCACTAAAACCCTGCATCATCATCATGCATATAGACATATGACGAGTATCCCCTAAATTGAAACGCTTAATTGTCTTATGTTCATTTTCCCTATCTAATTCATCTCTTGTTTGGACTACTTCGATATCATATTGTGAATTCACTACTTCATCAAAAAAACGATCTAAGAGAGTCGTCATCTGTTGCCAGTTCATATGTTCCGTATAATGAAGGTATCTGATGCTAAGATTTTCTCGCGTTAAAAATTTTCTGTAAAACGATGTTGGAAATAAATATTTTTCACACTCTAACTTAGCTAATTTTCTGAAATTTCCGATGATATTATACATTTCTTTACTTATTTTCAATTCATGTTGAATAGCTGCATGTTTACTTTTATTAATCGGATCAGGGGATTTTTTTCTTCTTGGGATTAGAATGTAATAAGCATCCTCTTTTGCTTCATACCTTATTCCTTCATTCAATATTTCTATAAATTCGATTGGGCGAATTGGGATAACCGAAGTGAGTCTCCACCAAATATAGATGGGATAATATTTTACACGCAAATTCGGTGTCGTATTCGTCATAAAATCGTGAATGATTTCATCAAAAAGGATAAAGTTTGAATATGTAGGTATTTCTCTTACTTCTCCTAATCTATACGTATCCTTAAATTCTATTAATATTTCTATATACTCTTTAGAATCATTAATTGGATTAAAATAAATAAAGGCTAAATTAGGATGTTTATAATGAATTAAACCTCTCTGTGTTTCTAAACTTTTTAGTTCGACAAATTCAATAAAGCCTTTTAGTAATTGCTTATTATATGCACTTGTTCTTTTTACCATATTTAAAATGTAATTTAGATCTGAATGAACAGTATCAACGACCATCCTTTTATCATGTAATTGTATAATAACAAAACATTTTAAAGGCAAATATAGATGTTGATTAAATTCTATTTCCGTAAAATCAAAAGTTTCATAATGTTGGTTTCCAAAACCTTTCCACTCTCGGTCTTCAAATAAACTATTCTCTTCAATTATTCCTTCACCAATTAAATCATTAAATTTATCTTTATATACTGACAAATCCTCTTTTTTATAACGAATATATTTTCTTTCTACTAAAGAATTTGACGTATCCTCATAAATAAATAGTCCCTTTTCCATATTTCCTATTGAGGCTACCATATTAAGCATTCACCTCTTCTTCAATTCTTAAGAACTTGGTTTGTTCCAATTCTTGAAAACTGGATCTTAGCTTATTTAAGTCTATAAAGCTACGAATATACCCTGAATCATACTTATCATAAGCTCTTTTAAAATCCATTAATATATAGGATAGTGTTCGAATCATGTGTGTATATTTAATTCGTAATGTTTTATCAGAGGAAGGTGTGCTTTTTAATCTATCAATTAAAGCAAATAATTCTACATTAACTATATCTAAAATGTAATTGGTATCAATCCTATTTTTACAGCCTAAGCATGGTTTTTCCAGATTATATTCCTCTTCTAGCTGTTCTTCATGCAGTTCTTGTTCGTCTTAAGGTCCACTAGAAACGCTTGGTATGCCAAGCGTTTCAGTTTGTTGCGATGGGGCCTCTGCCTTGCCTTGTCCAATTGTCCATCTTTTTTAAATTAATGGAATCGAAAATCGATTGGTTTCGGGAAGCCTTAGATAGTTTGTAAGTAAAAGGCCGACCCTACAGGCGCAATGGACCCCCGAGGAGGCTCCCGGACCGACCGCAGAAAGCGAGTCCCTGGAAGAACGCAACCAAAAAAACTGTATACAAGCTCAATTATTAACGAGTTTGTCTACAGTCTGAAACGCTTGGATACCCAAGCGTTTTTATTTTGCCCAATTTTCCTTCTTTATTAATTCCAACGATTGAACCAATTCTTGATCCTTTGTTTATTTTTCTCAAGAACCTCCTTCGATGTCCGGTTGTCTTTTTGTTTTTTCCATTCAAAGAGAGATGCAATTCCGATAAGCAGCCCTCCGCCGATGATTAAATACAGCCACCATGGCATCTCGCCCCACATCGAATTGGTATTCATATAGACATTGAATAAAATGGTGCCAGTTCCAGCGATGAAATAGGATTTGTATTTCATCATGAATCCAAAAAGCATAGCAGCCAATGAAACTGTTCCGATAATGAGCGCATCATTTAAGGTGTTGCCCGCCATTGCATCAATGATCAAAATTAAAAACAGGAGAAAAACAATACCAATCTCAATATATTGTGTGATTTTTCCTTTAACAAAGATTTTCCTCAGCAGAATGGTGCTGATAATGAACAGCGGCAGAATATTTACCTCCTCCTCAAGTACCGCTGGTATCGTAAATTGATCGGTGATGACCCAATAAGGATATAGACTGAACAATATCGCTGCAGCCAACTGGATTTTTCTTTCCATCGTTCCTGTCGTCGTGCTTCTCATTAAAATGAAATAGACCGGAATCAGAAGTGCCACGATGATTTCGAGAATGAAATGTGATTCCCCAGTCAAAACATCCATGTTCATGGCAAGAAGAAACAACAGACCATAGACTCTGTAAAAATCCAATTGAATTCCTGCCCCGCCTTTATTCAGCATGCCTTTAAAGAATTTCCTGCTTAATAGTACCATCACGGCCATACACCCAAAAAGGATTGTCGTTTCAACGAAAGGCCGTAATGTGTCCGCATACTTGATGATGGTCCAATACGGATACAAACTGAGAATTCCCGTCAGCCAAACATAGATGCCCTTTTCTTTTACATCCTTTGTGAAACTGCCAATCAGGATGAAGTAAACCGTGATCAAGAGTGATGCAAAAACCTGGAGTAACTGGCTTGGTGTTTCAGTTACTGCAACTCCCCTATTCATGGCAAGTAAAAATAGCAGGCCATATACTCTGTATGCATCGATGGTTATACCTGTTTCTTCCCTTTTGATTAATCCAGTGAAATAACGTCGGCTTAAAAGCAGCATCCCTAACATACAGCTGAAAAGGACCATCATTCCCATTACAACCGAGAGGCTGTCGGCATAGATGACGATGATTAGGAAAGGATATAGACTGACTATAGCAGCAATATTGGAATAGATTTTCCTTTCTTGCTTTTCCTTTGTGAAGCTTCTCAGGAAAATGAAATAAGCGGTTAACAAGAGCGATACCAAGACTTTGAGTAACAGTTGATCAGTTTTATTAAAAACCTCTACATTTATATCGATCATAAAGAATAAACCATAGATTCTGAAGGGATCAAAGCCGGTGATGCCTGATTCGTTTTTCTTGAGTAACCCGCTTGAATACAACCTGCTCAACAACAACATTCCTGCCATCCATCCAATAAGAACAGCCAAACTCGTGAAGATTGGGAATGTATGTGCATAGTCTTTGATAATGATAAACGGAAAAAGTCCGATGATGGCCGCTATCCCTGAGTAAATGCTTCTTTCTTTCTTATAGATCGTGAGCCTTCTCATCAGGATGAAGTAGCTAGGCAACAGCAGGGAAACAAAAATCCCCAAAATCGCAGTACCTGTATCGCTCGTAAACACTTCCAGATTCAGAGTACACAGATATAACAAGCCATAAATCCTATAATAATCAATGAATCTCTTCGATTCCTCTTGGCTGACCAATCCTTTGAAATGGCGACTGCTGGCAAACACCATCACAGCCGTGCATAAAAATAATACGATAATCGTCATAATCAGGGGTAATGTATTTACATACATATTGTAGAAAATGAACGCCAGGCTTAGAGGAACCACTACATAGTTCCGCCAATTCCTTTTCATGAGCAGATACCAGGCAAACAAGAACTGTACAGTCATCACTCCTACCCAGACCAATTCCCAGTTAAGCGGAAAATCCCGGATTGCCGTTTCCAATATGGATATGCTTATTCCTAAATGAATGAATGGAATAAGATAATACTCCATGATGCCTTTCCAATTCTTATTGGAAACCGACCACAGAATGGATATGATTCCTGCTGTTATCATCATGCATATTGATGTAATGAATGCCTTTTGCCCCATGTTTGCCAAAAATAAGTGGACCTGTAGGAAAAGAACTGAAAACCCTAGGTACGTAAAAACGTATTTTTCCCATTTCAACTGTGCCCGCCAGACACTCAAAATATAAATCAACAGCTGTGCAGCATATAGGAACGGTGAACTTTCAGTATGGACAATGAGCAAATATCCAATAGGAATCGCCAGTATATTGGCAAGGTGACTTGCATAAAGGAAGTACAGTTTCCCATTTTTCGAATATTTCCCAAGCCATTCCCCAAAAAGGAAAAAGATAATAGGGCCGATCAGCACGAACGCAATCTTCAACACCATTGAACCAAAATCAAAAACATCGTAGAGCGAAGCATATAGGCCGGCACTTGTAATCACGACAGGCACCCAGAATATGTGCTTCCGATGTATATGGACGGACCAACCGTTTATTGCAGCAGCTACGGCAATCACTCCGCTTGCCTCTAATGGATTCAGTGAATCGAACGGAATCCATAAAAAGAAAATGAAGGAAAGAATCTGACCACTATATGCAAAAACAGGAAAGAATTTATGATATCCCTTTTTTAATGTGTAAGCCCCACCGATGCAAATCAGGGAAACCCCCATTAAATAGAGGCTGACCGGGATATTTGAACGGGCCCACTCTAAACTTTCCAACAAATATGGATAGAAAGCAACCAAAGCCAGAACGAAAGTGATTGGAAATCCGTAAATGGCGTTTTCCTTCATATGCTTTGTATCGTCTTTTATATATGTGATGAAGAGAAGTCCAGAGATCATGGCGAGGGCGGCGCTAACTGCAAGCCAATCCATCTCGCTGAATTTACTGGCCAGTATCATTAACATAATCATTGGGGAGATAAGTAAGATACTCCTCTTAAACAGGCTGTACCTTGGGTGACGGTTATATAAATATAATCCAAGATATTGAGTGACTTGAAGGATAAAAGTCAGATTTAAAACGGTAGAAAAAGAGACTGGCAAGGCAAAGAAAAGATATACGAACGCTAAGTTGAAAACAACAACCGCCGGGTACGTGAAGCTTGAATTTCTCGATTGAAGGGAGACATAGACAAGCTGTGCGGATACTATCATGAGCGCGATGAATATTTGCGCATAGTTTTCCTGGTACACCATTGCGTTTATATATAGGAAGACGATCCCGCTCTCAATCAAACTGGTAACCATGAAATTTTTGGAAAGCTTAGTCATTTTGAATTTGGTCAGATATTTTGAAAGAGCGGTAAAAATGATTGGTACAAGTGCAAAAGCAATGACCGCGTACACACTTAAAAATGAATTAAAAACAAAATGGATATATCCATAAGTGAAAACGGCACTAAAAGCCATTTCATAATATTTCTTTTGAAATTTAACGGAAAAAACTAAAAACAAAACAGAAAAGACCATCAACGTTAGCGAATACACAAAGTTACTTGAAAATAACGTCAAGATCGCAAAGGCTTCTACGATGATCTTAAACTGGAAGAATTGAAAAATGTATGGTTTGAATAACGTTAATGCTTTTTGATTTTTCAATTGTTCAATATTCCATAAAAGTATTAAGTTAAGAATGCCAATCGTCAAAAACATCCACTCGATAGTCGGCGTCACAAAAGCTAAACCGAAATAGCAGGTAATGCCGAACGTGAATATGGAAATGAATATGAATATTTTCGACTTAAAGTAGTCAGCGATCTTAAAATAAATGGCTAAGCAGAGTAATCCTCCAAGAAACCCCAGAAGCCCCCGCCCCCCACCATTAAGTGAAAGGTACTCTCCAAAAATTCGATAATATGAAGCTGATAAAATCGTTATCGGAATAAATAAACCCGCTAGCGTCAGGAATGCAAAAGCGGTCTGTTTAATTTTCAGCTTTGAAGCGATGAAGGCCATTCCCGCAAAAATGCCGGATACCATTCCAATGAACAAAACTTTCAGGACCGCATTCAAATCCCCCCATGAAGAGGTTGCCAAAATCACCCCGCCGAACAGAAGCAATATGACCCCCGTAAGCAGGATGACAGAGATATTCCGTTCCCTGATCTGCTCAGGTGTTTTCTTCGGTTTTGCTGGTTTTTCCCGCTTGATTGCCTGCTGTTGAATAACCGGTTTCCTTTCAGGGAGTCCCTTGATAGGTTCAAGACTATCCTCCAAAACTGATTCATTAGGTTCATATTCGGTCTTCTCATCTTTCAATATCGATTTTTTCAATCCACCAGATTCCAGTAATTCCAGTGAAGATTCTTCAATCAGGCTATCTTGAACCTTCTTCTCGGGACTTTCACCGATAATCGTCTCAGGTCCTTGAATGGATTTCTTTTTTTCATGCTCTAAGCGCTTTTGATTATAGAGGGCTAATTGAAAATGCCTTTCGTATGCCCTGCTAACCCGGATATATTCTGATTTAGGGATGAGCCGCCTTTCCCATAAAACACCCAGCTCCTCTTGGAAAATGCGCTTCCTTCTTTCTAATGTCATTTCTTCGTTTGAAGAATCATTCATCCCAAGATTCCCCTTCCTTCTATTAGACCTTATATCATCGTATGTATAGTCTCCTTTTGATAATAACAAAGTTTTTCCATTTTTTAAATATTAAGGATGGCACCATGATAAAACAACGGAAACCAGTGTGTTCCTCCTGACTCAAAAAAAGAATGACTTCAACTGAAGTCATCCAACGTCCTTAAATTGATTTTTGCCTTTCCTCGCTCCTGATAATGCATAAATAAACGATCATTGAAATGAAAATCGAGACTGCTGCCGTGATATAGATGCTTCTATAGCCTAAGAGATAGCCTATTTGTCCGAACACAATGGCACCTATGCCCACTCCAAGATCGAAAAAGGAAAAGTATGTTGCATTCGCCATCGCCTTTCGATTGGGTGCCGTCTTTTCAATAGACCATGCCTGAAGCGCCGGCTGAACGGAGCCGAACCCAAATCCATAAAGCACTGCCGCGATGTAAAGGACCGCTTCACCCGGCATCCACGCAAGCAGCAACATCCCAGCCATGATGAGCACTGTTGAAGGAATGAATATTGCCCGATGTCCCCTTCGGTCATATAATCGACCCGAGAATAATCTCGTGACCATAAGGGCCATTGCATATACTAAAAAGTACCATTGAATTCCATCTACACCTTTTTCCGCTGTATAGAGAGGAAGGAAGGTTGCAATTCCACCAAATGTGACGGAAATGAAGAAAATGAGCAAAGATGGCTGAAGGGCACTTTTTTCATATATATCGAATCTTTTGGCTGCCACTGCCGTCGAAGGATCACTATCCACTTTTTGATATCGAATAAGTGATGCTGAAATGATGGCAAACAATCCTAATAATGAACAGATCAGGAACAACTCTTGAAACGGAAGGACCGTAACTAGAAATAGACCCAATGATGGACCGAATGCCAATGCTAAGTTACCCGATAAACCGTAATAACCCATCCCCTCACCACGCCGTTTCGCGGGGATTATATCGGAAGCTATTGTTCCTGAAGCCGTTGAAGAAAATCCCCAGCCGACGCCCTGGATAATCCGCATCATGAATAACAAGCCGATGCTGCCCATAAAACCGAAGGAACCCACGGACAATGCGAAAATGGCTAACCCGATAATAAAAACGATTCGCCTTCCCTTCGTTTCCAATAATCTGCCGGCAATTGGCCGAACAAGCAAGGCCGAAAAAGTAAAGATTCCAAGGACAGCCCCCACCAGGCGGTCATCACCACCAAGCTTCTCAACAAACAGCGGAAGGGTCGGCATCGTCATTTGAAATCCCATGAAGATGCACAGATTTGCCAAACAGATCATGATAAAGTCACGTGTCCAGATTTTGTCATTCCCTCTTACCCGTTCATCCACTAAGGTTTCCCTCATATCCCTTCACCTTCTAATTATAATAGTCATTGCCAGTTTACTAAAAATGGTTAAAATAAGCGAATGATTTATTTCGTGTACCTAAATATATATCAAAAGAAAAGCCCAGTATGACACTGGGCCTCTTGCAAATTTTCACGCTTCACGATTATTTCGTTACTTCGATTTTCCCATTATTCGTTTCCAATTTCACTAAGTTTTCACCTTTGCCAATGACAACATTCCTATCATATTTATTGAGAATATCGATTTTCCCATTGTCAACATGAACATCAAAGGTTGTATTGGTCGGCTCCTTATCTGTTTTAATCATGATTTTCCCATTGTCACTTTCCAATTGAATATTCCGATCCAAGTCTTTTGTGACAAGAGAGATTTTACCGTTATTCGATGACCCAACCAGATTTCCCTCTACATTATTAAGATCTACTCTTCCATTAGCAGATTTCACTTTGACTTTTTCGGTTATTATATCATTTAATTCAACACGGCCATTTTGAGATTCCACGTTCAGATTCTTTATCTCCAGTTCATTCATTTGCACTTTTCCATTATCACTTTTAACGACAAAGGACTTATAAGATTTCTCGGGCACATACACTTTTAAATGTAAGGATTGAATTTGAAAACCAAAGCTAAAAGTACGTCGATCTTTTAATCTTACCGAAAGCTTCTTGCCTTCCACATCTGCAGAGAAATCCAGCTTGGAAACATCCACACCTTTTGAAACCAACTCTATCCTGGTATCCTTATCCTTCGTTGGAATAATCTCTACAGCTGCATTGTCAGTGTCGACCTGAACGTCCGTCACGATCTCTGAAACCGTTTTTTCCTCTGTAGTCGTTTTCTTATCCGTCACTTGGAAAAAAGTAAACAGACTCCCTATTACTCCGACCAATAACAATACAAGTGCAATGATTGATAACTTTTTAACATTAATCATTTTTTCAAACCGCCTTTCACAAGGGAAGCATTAAATTTTAAATAACGAATAAAACCTTTGGTTAAAGCGCTCGTAGCGACAAACATTCCCATGGCAATGAAAATGCCAATCCCGCTTAGCCCCAATGCGAAGAACAGATCGAATAATTGAAAGTTGCCCACTGCAAGGTTGAAAATAACGCCCAACGGAGCAAGAATGAACGCTATCGCCGATGCCCATCCTGCAACAACAACTCCGACCAATGCCATAAAAGGTCCTAAAACGATCACTAAATTAAAGAATCCCAAACCAATGACTGCCCAAACGGCCCGCATTACATTACCGGCAGAAGTCGATTGTTCGACCTGACCAAGATGGTAGGATGCCAACAGCTCCTTGGAAATCTGTTTAGGATTCCCAAGGGAAGTGGAAATTTCCTGCTCTGTCTTCCCTTTTTCCATTCCAATCGCGAAATACTCCTCGTAATCTTGGAGGATATCTTCCTGTTCCTCTAAAGAAAGCCCTATTAAAGATTCATTCAACTGCTTTAAAAACTGTTCTTTATTCATTGGTTCACACCCTCCTTGATTAATTGGTTAACCCCATTGGAAAATTCATTCCATTCCGTCAGCAACTCTTTAAGGTATCTCCGGCCTTTGTCGGTTAACTTATAATACTTGCGCGGTGGCCCTTCTGTTGATTCTTGCAAATAAGTCGTAAAATACTCTTCCTTCGTCAATCGTCGTAAAAGTGGATATACCGACCCTTCCGATATCTCGATTTGATCTGAAATTTTCTGTACAAGTTCGTAGCCATAGCGGTCCTGCTTATCCAGTAAGACCAGGACACACAGTTCCAAGACACCTTTCTTAAATTGTACATTCATAGCGCCAACACTCCTTCCATAAGTTTTTTAGTATAGTTCAATAAACAGTACTTAACAACGAACAATACATCTTATGTAAGTAATTTACCATATGGTACTATTTATTGCAAGGTACTGAAAATATTTTATTTTTGATCTTACATGCAATCCAATGAGGGTAGAAGAGAATTAACATATATTCATAGCTGTAAGAGAATAAGTTGTATAATAGTAAAATATGGAAGGGGGAAATATTTTGTCCAAAAAAGAAATAACCAAAAAGAAATTCGAGTTTCTTGAACATGAATTTAATTACCTTGAAAAAGAAGGAGTCATCTCCACTCAAGAAAAAGAGAGGATGCTAGGCTCCTATGATGTAAAAGGTAATTTGAGCTTCATTACTATTCTATTATCCATCGGGGCACTTCTTTTAGGTTTAGGAGTATTGACCTTTGTCGCCAGTAACTGGATTTATTTGAATAAAGCCGTTAAATTCCTACTTATCATTGCATGCCTCATCGCAGTGAACTTTGCTGGTGTGAAGTGGCAGGCACGCTTTCCCAAAACGTCACGAAGTCTGCATTATGCAGGTATTCTAATATTTGGTGCAGGGATTTTTCTAATTGAGCAGATGTTTAACATTAGTATCAATTTCAACAGTTCCTTTTTATTATGGGCCATCGGAACGGTATTCATCGGTTACTATTTAAAGGATGTCTTTATCCTTCTTTTTACATCTTTCCTGCTTTTCATTTATATTAACGGAAGTATCTTCGTTGATGAAACGTCTTATCCGCTTGCCATTCTTGTATTTTTACCGGCTTTATACATTCTGTTAAAGAAATTTGATTATCCTAAGTACCTGACATTTTTCATTAACGCTTTAGCCATCAATACAATTGCCTTATTTCTAATGGAATCCGTTCCGAAGCTGGAATTTGAAAACTCGAATACGATTGTCCTTTCCATTCTGTTTGTGTTGGGAATTCTGCTGGCCTATATTCCAGTAAGAACTAAATTACAAAACATCACCCACATACAAGGGCATATGTTACATGGTATTACTGCACTCTTTCTCACCTTTGATTTTTCTATCTGGTTCCCTCTAGCTTATTTCGTTTTTCTGCTATATCTCATTCTAAAAGGCAGTTTGACCAGTATCGTGATCATCTGTGCACTGATTTTCAGATATTACATCGATTCCTTTGACTTCCTGCCAAAGTCGCTTACATTCATCATCGGCGGCATCATGCTTATCGGTTTTGGCTTCTTCTTTGAAAATCGACGAAAAAAAGGTGGAGAACTTAATGAATAAACCATCATTCCGGCCACTCATCGTATTTACCATTCCAGTCTTGATTCTTTTAGTCTTGGCGCTTCCTCCGGTCTGGACAACGATGACAGGCGATGTAATCAAGATCAAAACTGCCCCGGTCGATCCGACTGACTTGTTTAGGGGCAGCTATGTGGCATTGCAATACGAAATTGAATCCGTTAAGCCATCACAACTCGATGGCTCGATTAAATCCGATTTCAATATAAGAAATACGGGTGATTATAAAAAAGTATATGTACGTTTAAAACAAAACACCGATGGACTATATGATGTCGATTCCGTAACGAAAGAAAAACCCGGCAATGGCATTTTCCTAAAAGGGGAATTGGAAATCCCTTATGACCTGCAAAATGCTAAAACCATTCATATTAGATACGGTCTGGACAATTATTTCGCATCCGAAGAAAAGGCTAAGGAAATGGAGAAGGACGCATTGGCCAATCCTTCAGTGGCCGTGGTAAAGGTTCGTAATGGCAATGTTGTATTAACGGACATTATCATTGAATGAATGACTAGCAAAAAGAGCATCTGAATCGATGCTCTTTTATTTGCTGTACTTTTTATCTGAACATCAAATTGTTACTTAATGACTCGTTTTGCCCCTATATATTTTTCTTTCCAATACGTATCACTCATTTTGACCACCTTAACTCCTTTGGTCGTGGTCCCGATAAATGTACCATTTCCATAATAGATTCCAACAAAGGAGACCTGCCCTTTCTGACCTGTAGCATAGAAGACCAAATCGCCCGCTTTTAAGTCTTTTTGTTTCACGGCCTTTCCGATTTTATACTGTTCCGCACTCGTTCTCGGAATCTTCATTTCTATCGCGGCATTTTTATATACATATTGGGTAAGACCACTTGCATCAAACCCTTTTGGTGTCGTCCCTCCGTATTTATAAGAGCTTCCCACCTGCTTCTTTGCCAAAGCAGCAACTTCATCACCATAATTGATAGAAGCTGAAGCATTAGCCGGACTGAATATGAATGCCGTCAACAATGCCCCAAGTAAAACTATGGCAGCAAGCCATTTTGAAACTGATAAACTATAACTCATTCTTTTTCCTCCCCAAACTGAAAATGAACCACAATTTTAAATGTATGTTGCATTTCAGTTTTGAGACCAAAAAAATTTCATCCGTCCCCCCATCATCCCTACAAGAAAACAAATAACCAGATAACCCCGTTGTGTAACTAGTACGGTGTGATCTGGTATATTCTTCTCTTTTAATAGATTAAAGAATCAGGGCCATTACTTGGGCTTCTCGTATTGTCGAGCATTTTCACTGTCGCTTACACCTTTCGTGGTATGATCGACCACACCGCCGACCCCAAAGAAAGTAAGCGCTATGAAGTTAATGATGCCTAATGCCCCGTTAATTGCATCATCAGTTATGCTAAAGCCTATCGGGGTAATGAAATTGTTTATGAACGCTGCAACCATCTGCGCCAAAAATAAAAGCCCTGGAAGGAGTACAGTGAATATAAATGTCGGATTCTTAAGGCGCACTTTCCAGTTGATCATTGCTTTTCCCCCTACCTATCATATTAAGTCCACTTTATTGAAAAATAGTTACAGACTTGCTATATATTATGCTGCTTGTCCATTTTACGTTCGGAAATTCCATGAAATTCACTCTTAAAAAGGTCCATCCGAGGATGGACCTTCTCTTAAACATCAAAAAAGTAGTTTTAGAAAACTAGAGTGAGAGAAAACAATTCCTTTTACCAAAAGTGTAAAATTTTGTAACTTTTACACAGGACATCCGTACATGAATAAGGAGGTGTAAAATGAAAAAGTATCTTTTTTTCACGATTAGTTTCTTATTGATATTCATGATATTACAAGTTTTATCCGGATTTATTCTAACTGCTGCATATGCCCCGGACTTTTCAGGATCAGGACATATCGGCGGTACATTATCCAATGAGGTCATTTTTGGGCAAAGTTCGAAAATGCCTTTAATGATAATTGCTTCAATCTCTGCTGTATCAGCCTATTTCATTTTAAATAAAGTCACAAAAAATAATTAAGCAGTAGAAACAAAAATAAAGAACGTTCGATCCATGATTGAACGTTCTTTTATCCTAATGTAATGCACATAAATCAACGATAGGCATGATACTTGGTTTTGACTCCAATTTTCCCCATATTTACATGAGGGTGAAATCCTGGAGTGATATGCCTTTATTTCCCCTTACTAATGACATCTTTTACACTCGATATTCCTCCAAAAACAATCGAATCCGTTCAGCAGCTTCTTTCAACCTCTCAGCCGGTTGGACCAAAGCCATCCGGACATACCCTTCACCCTGTTTCCCAAAAGCATCTCCAGGAACGGTTGTAACTCCTGCTTTTTCAATCAGTGCATAGGAAAAATCGCGTGATTTCCAACCAGCTGGAACTTTGGCCCAAATAAACATGGTCGCTGAGGTCTGCGGTACTTTCCATCCCCCTTCGGCAAGGCCTGATATCAAGGCATCACGCCGGGATTCGTATTCCTTAACCTGATCGGATAGCAGCGAAAGGTTGGAAGTAAGCGCCATTTCGGCAGCTTTTTGGATGGGATAAAAAACCCCATAATCAATGTGTGATTTCAATGTTCCCAAGATGTTCAGCACATCGCGATTGCCAACCACATACCCAATACGGCAGCCGGCCATATTAAATGTTTTGGAAAGTGAATTAAATTCAATCCCCACTTCCTTGGCACCAGGAATGGACATAAAACTAATTTGTGGATGATTATCAAAAATCAACTCAGAATAAGCAAAATCGTGAACCACTAGGATCTCATTCTTTTCCGCAAACGATATAACTTCTGAAAAGAAATCTTCATCAGCAAGGGCGGTGACTGGATTTCCCGGATAACTAATGATCATCATTTTCGCTTTTTTCACTATTTCATCCGGAATTCCGTTGAGCTGCGGCAGGAATCCATTCTCCGCAGTGAGCGCCATCGGATGAATGATTCCGCCGGCAAGCTCTACACTCGCTTCATAAATTGGATATCCCGGATCTGGCACCAGCACATAATCTCCCGGGTTTATCATCGCCGTTGCCAAGTGTGCAAGACCATCCTGTGATCCCATCAGTTGAAGGACTTCCTTTTCTGCATCCAGTTCCACTCCGTAACGCTGCCGATAAAAGTAACGGACTGCCTCATGGAATTCAGGTGTACCTTTTAACGTATATCCATAGGAATTAGGATCCTGCGCATACTTCACAAGCGTATCCACGACAAAATCAGGCGGTGGTAAATCCGGACTTCCCACACTCAAATCGATAACATCTATCCCTCGTTTCATCGCTGCCCGCTTGCGGGTCGCCAACTCTGAAAATATCCCTGTTTTGAATCTTCCGACTTTTTCTGATGGAGCCATATTCATTCTGCGCTTCCCCTCCATTAATGATCTTATATCTATCATTATAGCAATCAATCTACAATATTTTATACCCTTAATTGGAGTTCATCAGTATCTGATGAAGAGCTTCATCAAGATGATGGAATTTAAATGCATACCCTTCCTTTTCCAACCTCTCAGGTATGACCCAGCGGCTTTTTAATATCAATTCCGTTTCGGTCCCCATAAAGAAAGCCCCCATTTCAAGCATGGGTGTTGGACAAGGCATTCCTATCCTTTTATTCATGTTCTTTCTCAAATGGGCCATCAGTTCACGATTTGTAACTGGATGCGGCGATGAACAATTGAACACCCCGCTCAACTCCTCATTCTTTCTCAGAAATAGGACAATGTTAAATAAGTCTTCTATATGTATCCAACTGAATTTCTGATTTCCTGATCCTTGATGTCCTCCCAGGCCGAATTTAACCAAATTCCTATAAGGGGTCATCACTCCCCCATCGCCCAATACAATGGCGATCCGTAAAGCAATTTGTCTCGTCTTGGGTAATCGGAAATCGAAAAATGAGCGCTCCCACGCTTTTGCTACATCAACGGAAAAACCTGAACCGATTACACCATCCTCTTCTGTCATTGGTTTATCTTCAGCATGCCTGTATATGGTTGCCGTGCTTGAGTTTATCCATAATGAAGGAGGATGTTCACATTGTTCAATCGCCTGTCCGAGCACTTCAGTCGTATTTGTTCGTGAATCTAAGATTTCTTTCTTATTCTTGGCATTGTAGCGGCAATTGACTGTTTTTCCGGCGAGGTTGATTAACATATCCGAATTATCGATTGTTTCCCTTATTCCTTCTTTATCTTCCCATCTGATATGCGGGGGCAGCCTGGAGATGACTCTTACCTCATATCCCAAATTCCTGAAATGTTTTTCAAAGTATTGACCGACAAAACCAGTCCCGCCAGCTAAAACCACTTTATTCAGCATATACCCAACCCGCTTTCTGTTATGTGTTAATAGTTCGAGTAATAACCAGTAACATCATTTTTGTGAATTACTTCACAAAAATTATACCATATTATTACATTAAATGGTGTCTACCACGGTTCCAATAATTAATGAACTTGTCCAAGCAAAAGGGGAATTTACACATAAATTAGTAATGTGTAAATTTATAAAACAAAAGGATGATTACAGTGTCGAATAAAAAACTAAGAAGAACAATTAGTTCTAGAACTGGTAATTTTAGAACTGATAATTTTAGAAGCGGCAATTCCAAAAGTGGAAACAACCGCAGGGCTGGCTTGATAAGAGTCTTGGAAAATTTATTAAAAAACAATAAAGGTAATTCAAACAAAGAATTTAAAGGGGATTTTTAAGAGGTTTCTTTTTTAAAGATTAACATGGAATCCCTTTGGAATATTCTAAAGGGATTCCATATTAATAAAACATTAATACTGATTGCTAAGCTTTGGTTATGTATTTACAAGTTCTAGCTATATATTTCTGATAAATAACTGTTATATCCAATAGAGATAAAGGAGAAGTTACGATGTACTTTCGAGACTGGAAACCTAAAAAAGACATCAAGAAATTAACGGAAATTACGGTAAGTAATTTTCGGGTTTCGTCTGATACAGTGAATGAAATTTTGCAAAAGTCACATAAGGTACTTGTGATTTGTAATGATAAAGGTAAAATAGTGGGATTTCTTTGTTATAATCTTTATTTATCTAAAGTGGCACATATTAATTATATAGTGCTTGAGAAGAAATATAGAGGAAAGGGAAATCTGCAATCCCTTTTACCAGAATTAGTAGCTTATTCGAGAAAAAAAGGGATCCTTGTCGTATCCGGTTTTGTGAACAAAGATAACCCTGAAGCATTGCAAAAATTTAAAGACTTTGGATTTAAACCGATTTTAATTTATCATGATGACATTCTAATTCAATCACTGATTTAAAAGGGTCCTCCTGCCCTCTATCACCGAAATACGAAGAAATCGATTAAAATACATTCTGTTTTATCCTTCATCAATTGAACTCTCAAATAATGAATATTAGGATTACACGGATATATGAATCTTGTGTTCCTCCATATAATGAACAACAAGGGAATGAAATCGCCTGTAAATTCTACAAGGATTCATAGGCATTTTCCCTGTAGTCTATTAAACCTTAATCATGATCTAATTCCTCTCTAGGCTGCTTCATTAAAATGATCTGTTCTACATTTATTCACGGACAATCCAATTGAACGAATCCCTCCGCCCATATGTCCTTCCTTGGCTTATAAAGAATACGCATTAATATACAACTTCGAACAATCATTAGATTTTCCTCATTTTTCAAATTCACCAATAAATTTGGCATCAATCCGTGTATAGTAATAGTAATGATATACACTGCTTAAAGAGGAGGAAATTATGAAATCAATAGAACTAATCATCTTAAATCTGGAAGAGGTCAGAAGAAGAAACATTAAACTATGGAATTCAATACCTAAAGACACTCTACATTGGAAACCAGATGACAAGGCAATGAATTGTATAGAAATGGTTAGACATGTCCTTGATAGTGAGCATTACTATCATTTATCTATTAAAAATCAAGGTAGCTTATCAGTTTATGAATCACCATTCGAAAAACAGCCAATTATCTCTGTCGAAGCAGAATTAAACTTTGCTGAACCTTACAGGCGTGATTTTTTGGAAACAATAAAATCCTTCAGCGAAGACGACTTATCCAATATTAAAATTGATCGCTCTAATATGGGATATATAAGAGATTTAGGAGACATGTTACTTAGAATCGCTTATCATGAGTCGGTACATACTGGTCAATTATTGGACTACTTAAGAGCTGCCGGAGTTCCTAGAATTAGCATTTGGGATTAACTGCATCATTTTCAAAGGGTATTTCATCATGGTGAATCACCCTTTTTATTTTGCAGCCGTGTCATATACGGCATGAAAAATCCTTAAGATATCTATAACCTGACTTCAAGGTAACTCCGCACTATTCTAACCACTCATTAGTGAAAAATTATGATTTTATGCTAATCAAATCTATAATCATCGTAAAATATTCTCTAAATGTATAAGTCTCACAGTTCAACAATTTTCACACATGATGACAGGCTGTGAAATGTCCATATCCCGGAACTCCGGAACCTTTTCGGCGCAAAGCTCTGTTGCCATCGGACTACAATTAAGAGGGGAAAGGACTTTGTGCGATGGGCTTCTGTAACAACCTTTGTAAAAAACAATTCATCTCAAAAATTTTTCTATAACCTATGTGAACGGAAAAAATTGATCACCAAGAAAATGTTTCATTTTTAGGAAATTGTGGAAAAGTACCGATATAGGAGGGATAAGAAATGTTATCTAAAAAACCAGCGGCCAGAATGGTTAGCGCAGTTATTCTAACCAGTACTCTTTTTGGGGCAGGTGCATCGTTTTCAACAGAACCTGTTGCGGCTGCAACCACAATGAGTTCCACTTCTAGCATAGCTAAAGAACACGCTCTTACCACCTTACATGAAATCTACAACAAAGCCTTTTCAGGAGAAATGCCTTATACTGCCAAGGGTTTGAAAATTAGTGAAAACAACCAAAAAGAAGTATATGAGACATTTGGTTCCCCCCCTGAACCAGGTAAAACCGATGAAAATTTTGACTATTACCATGCAGAAATGGGGCACCCAGGATTTGCATTTGCCTATAACAATGACAAGACCATCTCACAAATCCGATATTTTGGGACAAATGTAGAACGGGATCATAATCTAGGAAGCATCACACCTAAAGTGTTAGGGAAACAACTCGGCAGCGCTGACGAAATACGCCATATTTCCAGTACGAATGAAATCAACTACATTTACAAGACAGGAAATTATGAACTGCAATTCATTGTCGGTGAAGATCAAACTGTAGATCATATCAATTTACTCGAAGCTAAATAATATTTGCAGCAAAATCGTTGCAGGCTGAAGAGAAAGAATATTTTCTCTTCAGCCTTTTTTGTTTCAAGCCCCCTTCTTTCACTTTCATCTTCCAACCCACTGTTACCATCCAAAATAAAGTCTTTTGCTGTTAATCCTTCAATGGAATCGAACCAATCATTCCATTTACAAAAACCATACTCCCACCAAACGGATTCTTAATATTTTCACAATAAAATTAGCTTGTTCTACGTTATTTCAATATATGGAGGGTGTCGGTATGATGATTAATAAATTCAGGACTTTCACAGTATCGGTTCTAAGCATAGCCATCCTTTTTCAAGGTCTTTCGGTCGCCATTGCTGCAAAAGAGGCAGAAGACAATCAGACAATCCGGGAAGCAGATGGATGAAGGGGGAATATCATGCACATACCACTCAATCCGATGATGCCGAGGGATCACAGAGTCTTGAAAGCTTGCTAAATAACGCATTTGATAAGTATGGCATGGATTGGATGGGAACTTCCGACCACTACGAAGACGGAGAACGAGGATAACCAAACACGTTTCTCAGAAATCAACAAACGTAACTATAAAGACCTTTGGTTCTATTCGAACCCAATTTTCATCAGCGTAGAGGACAGAAATCATGATAAACACTAATTTAAAAAAACTCATGCAATAGTTCCTAACAGTCCAAAAAGGCCCTCTTCCATTTAGCTAATAATCAATGTGGAAGAGGGTCTTTTTGTCCCCATAGAAAGGATATGAAATCCGTTCATTTCCTTTAAGTTCCTTCCTCGAATAATTAAGCGGTAACTATACTTCTTTCTTTTAGTATTATTTCACTCCGATCCGTCAAAATCCGTATAATTCACCAAGATTCATTAACACTAATCATATAAGTTATTTTCATTGACTTTTTTCCTTTTCTTGTTTAGTATCACATTGTATCAATCCCTATCAGATTACTAGGAGGTTTACCGAAATGAAAAAAATGGTTCCGCTTTTATCGCTATTGTTAGCTTTCACTTTTGCACTTACTGCATGTGGTTCAAATACAAAAAATGAGGCGAACGATAACGGCAATAAGTCTTCTTCACAAGAAAGTCCATATGATAAAGTCAAAAAAGATGGCGTATTAACCGTCGGAACAGAAGGTACATACCCTCCTTTCACATTCCACGATGATTCAGGAAAATTAACGGGGTTTGATGTTGAAATCTCTAAAGAAGTCGCAAAACGCCTTGGAGTGAAAGCTGATTTCAAGGAGACACAATGGGACGGCATGTTTGCAGGATTGGATGCTAAACGTTTTGATATGATCGCAAACCAAGTGGGCATCGATAAAGACCGTCAAAAGAAATATGATTTCTCTGATCCATATATTCAATCTGGAGTCGTATTACTTGTACACAAAGATAATTCGGATATTAAATCATTCGATGATTTGAAAGGCAAGACCTCTGCACAATCATTAACTAGTAACTACAATGACCTAGCGAAATCACATGGTGCTGAAGTTACCGGAATTGAAGGATTTTCTCAATCCGTACAGCTTATTGGTTCTAAACGTGTAGATGCGACAATCAATGACAAATTATCGTACCTTGATTATAAAAAACAACATCCGGATGCACCTATCAAAGTCGCTGATGAGGAAGAAAGCGGAGTTGCAAGTGGTTTAATGTTCAGAAAAGACAGCGGCAAACTAGTGGAAGAAGTAAACAAAGCACTTAAAGCAATGAAAGACGACGGCACGTACGCGAAAATCTCGGATAAATGGTTTGGTGAAGATGTTTCTCCTAAGTAATATTTTCGCCGACCCCGAGCGTATGAACCAGCTTGTTTCCATCGCTCAAACCTCCCTCTATCCCATGATAGAGGGAGCTATTCAATATACGATTCCACTAACATTGATCACATTCGTTCTCGGTCTTATTCTTGCTGTACTCACAGCATTGGCTAGATTATCTTCCATTAGAATTCTTCAAATAATTGCGCGTGTATATGTGTCAATCATCCGCGGGACACCTTTACTTGTGCAATTATTTATCATTTTCTATGGACTTCCAAATTTAGGTGTAACCATCAATCCTTTCATATCGGCTATTATAGGATTCTCTTTAAATGTAGGAGCATACGCTTCGGAAATTATCCGGGCAGCCATTTTATCCATACCAAAAGGGCAATGGGAAGCAGGCTATTCAATCGGGATGACATATACCCAAGCGTTAAAGCGCATCATTTTACCGCAAGCAGCGCGGGTATCCATCCCCCCATTATCCAATACGTTCATTAGCCTTTTAAAGGATACATCGCTTGCATCACTCATTCTTGTAACGGAATTATTCCGTAAAGCTCAAGAAATCGCTGCAAAAAACTATGAATTTCTACTACTTTACATCGAAGCAGCTGTATTATATTGGATTTTGTGTACCATTTTATCATTCATTCAAGGAAGTTTAGAAGACAGACTTAATCGTTATGTAGCAAAATAAGAACCGCAGTAGTTAAAGGGGATTTTAAAATGATCAACATTAAGAATCTTCATAAATCGTTTGGAGACCTTGAAGTATTAAAGGGCATCGATTTGGAAGTGGAGCAAGGGAAAGTCATTGTATTGATCGGTCCTTCGGGTTCAGGTAAAACAACCTTTCTTCGGTGTTTGAATCTCCTTGAGGTACCCACGGACGGGACGATTGAAATCGATGAAACGGTAATGGACTTCAAAAAACCCGTTAGAAAAAATTCGATTACTTCTTTTCGCAGTTTGACAGGGATGGTTTTCCAAAGCTATAACCTCTTCCCCCACAAAACCGCTTTGGAAAATGTGATGGAAGGCCCCATCATTGTAAAAAACATAGCCAAACATCAAGCGAAGGAAACGGCTGCTGCCCTGCTTACAAAAGTGGGCTTAGGTGAAAAAATCGATTTTTATCCATTTCAATTGTCCGGCGGACAGCAGCAACGAGTCGGAATTGCAAGGGCCCTGGCCATGGAGCCTAAGGTCATGCTATTCGATGAACCCACTTCCGCTTTGGATCCCGAACTAGTTGGAGACGTCCTGCAGGTCATGAAAGACCTGGCGAAAGATGAAGGCATGACAATGATTGTGGTAACCCATGAAATGCGTTTCGCCCGCGAGGTCGCCGATGAAGTCATTTTCATGGATGAAGGAAAAATAATGGAGCGGGGAGCACCCGAGCAGATTTTCACAAACCCTAAAGAAGCGCGTACACGTAAATTCCTCAATATGATTCAATAAAAAAACGGTGCTATTCAAGCACCGCTCGCGGCCAGCCCCCATTTTTAGAAATGGGGGCTTTTTGCCCATCATCAAATTAATGAGATACTTGGAACTGTTTAGTCTGTGTCCGTGCATGGTATACCTGAAAAAGAACCAAAGCAAAAACAGAAAGGATCGCGCCCGATATAAATGGTAAATCAATCGAAATCGAAAATAACCAACCGCCTATCGGAGGACCTGCAATCCTGCCGAACGAGTCGAAGGAAGATAGCAGTCCCGTGACACTGCCATGGCCCGTCATGGAACTTTTGGTAAGCAGTGCCGAAATTGCCGGCCGGATGAACCCATTACCCACTCCGAAAATCGTCAGGAAGACCGCCGATGTCCAGAACCCGGAAGAAAACAGGATGAGAATGAAACCAACTGCCGAGACGATGATTCCCATTCGGATGACCGCGCCTTCCCCATATTTCTTTGTCATCCTTCCCACTAATCCACCTTGAACGATCGCACTCCCAAACCCCATGATCATAAAGATGTAGCCTAATTGTACAAGACTTATATCAGCCTTTTTGGCTGCAAAATAGGCGAAAGTCGTTTCAAGTCCTGCCATTGAAAGGGTGACGATCATTTGCAGAAAGAACATGGTTTTAAGAGGACCTCTAAAGGCTTTCCACATGGACTCTTTATTTTTTGACTGTTGGGCCCTCTTCTCTACTGTATGTGATTCCTTCAGTACCGCAATCACTAAGAATAAAGTAATCAAAGAGGATATTCCCGCAATGTAAAACGGCAAGTTCAAACTTGATTTGGAGAATACCCCGCCAATCGCCGGTCCAAAGATGAATCCAAGCCCTGTGGCGGCCCCGATGATTCCCATCCCTTTTCCCCGATCTTCCGGCGTCGTGATGTCAGCCACATACGCCATTGCGGTTGGCATGTTTGCCGATGACAAAATCCCGCCAATGATTCTGGCTACAAATAATACCCATAGGGAATCTGCCGAAGCCTGGATGAAAAACGAAAGGGCCAGTCCAGCAATCCCGATAATCATGACAGGCTTACGTCCTATCCGATCAGATATACGTCCCCATATCGGGGCAAAAAATAATTGCATCAGTGAATAAACAGCCATTAAAAGGCCAAGCTCAGTAGGACTGCCGCCAACCTTTTCAGCAAGGAACGGAATGACGGGAATAATGATCCCAAATCCGACCATTACTAAAAACATCACTAAAAAAAGTACGGGTAACACCTTTTTTGTTTCCATTAAATTTTTCTCCTTTTGTTCTTCCACATTCGCTAATAACTTTTATAGAATGATTTGGGTCAAAGAATTCCTGAATCATATTACTTAGCATAATCTTCCTAGCAATACTTTAAACAGTTTATCACACAACCTTTACCAAATCAGTATGAAGCACGATCTTCTTTCTCTCCAAATGAAAGGAAACCTACTAAACTAAAAAAATCAGGCATCCGAGTCCTGATCTTGACAGTACATTTTCATTTTTTTAGTGAAACTTACTTGCTCTTATCCATATCGTTTTGAAAAAATTACGATCGGTTGCCAAAGACACCTCTTATTCGAGAAATATCTATCCCTTCCCCCTTATTTTTTCCTATGGGGTACACTATACTGTAGGATATGATTGAAGTTTGGGAGGTAGAAGAATGTCTGATGATCAGTGGATTTTAATTATTGACGATGAAGAAGATTTGGCACGTCTCATGGAGACAGTTTTACATAAAGAAGGTATTCCGAATATTGTTACGGCTGGGACAGTTGCGGATGGCTGGTCAAAGTTTCAGGAGATCAATCCTGCACTTGTGCTGTTAGATATTATGCTGCCAGATGGTGAAGGCTATGATTTATGCAAGCAAATTCGTGAAGTGTCGAATGTTCCCGTTTTATTTTTATCGGCAAAGGATGAGGAAATTGATAAGCTTTTAGGGTTGGCGATAGGCGGGGATGATTATATCACCAAACCATTCAGTCCGAAAGAAGTTGCATATCGAATAAAGGCACATTTGAGGCGTGCTGGCTTTTCAGACGCAAAAGCTGTTCCGAAAAATTTGCAAGTTGGTCCTTTTGAGCTTAGTGCAAATGAAAATGAAGTGAAAAAGGATGGCAAAACGATTGAGCTCACTGCTAAAGAAATCGGTCTGATGAGCTGTTTTATGCATCACCCGAATCAGATCTTAAGCAAGGAAACTTTGTTTGAACATGTGTGGGGCGATGATTTCTTTGGCTCTGACAATACAGTGATGGTACACATTCGCCGTTTACGCGAAAAAATTGAGGCAGATCCTTCAAAACCTTCATTTTTAATAACCGTTAAAGGGCTTGGTTATAAATTACAAACCAAGGGGTGAAACAAGATGAAGTGGAAATTGACACGGCGCTTTTTAGTGTCCGTTGTGGCAATAGTTGTAATCGTAGGGATAGTAAATACAATTTTACTCTTAAGCTTACTCTTTTATCGGACCGGGACTGAAGAAGCATCTGCAGAAAACTTTAGCAGAACATTTTCACAATATGTAGAACTAAAAGATAATAAACCAATGGTAAATGAAGAAGGACTGGTAAAACTGCAGGAGAATAACGCCTGGATACAATTTTTGAATAATAAGGGTGAGCAAGTGGCAGCCTTTTATACACCTCAAAAATTGCAAACCATGTATTCACCTGTTGAAATCGTCCAAATGTATAAGTATAAAGAAGTTGATGCAGAGACGACTGTTTTTGCAGGTACGGCCCATGATTTCAGCTATTTTGTAGGCGTTAAGGATCAGAAAATAGGTCGCTATGTCCTGACCTATGATTATGAAAAGGTTTTTAAAAACTTTAATGTCTTTCTTTTACTGTTTTTAATTGTGGATATCATTATTGCAATCGTCATTGGATTCTTATTTGGTAAAAGGTTAACGAGTCCGCTTAACATATTAATAGAAGGAATTCAACAGCTCCGGGAGAGGCGCTTTAAAAGGATGAGCATACCAAAAGGTGTTTATGAAGATGTGTTTCGCAATATGAATGAACTATCGGTAAAGTTAGATCAATATGAGAAAGAACGTGATCAACTCGACCAAATGCGTGAGGAATGGATTAGCAATGTTTCTCATGACATGAAGACACCACTCGCTTCAATCCATGGTTATACAGAATTGATGAAAGACAACGCCACTGATTTAACACCACAGGAATTGCATGAGTTTACATCCATTATTAATAGACAGTCCATTTATATGAAAGATTTGTTGGATGACCTAAATTTAACAATGCGTTTGCGCAATCAACGGCTCCCTTTGCAATTTGAAGATGTAGATATCGTTGGGTTTATACGAGAAATGACGATCGAGCTTTTAAATGATTCACAATTTGGTGATCGCCAGGTTGAATTCGAGGCAAATGTGGATAAGGCAACACATCAAGTGGATAAAAAATTACTGAAACGGGCAATATTTAACTTTATCTACAATGCACTCGTGCATAACGAGGAAAATGTCGTTGTTAAAATACAAATTGATGATATTCATCTACAATCAGAACTTCATACCCAAATTACCATTGCTGATAATGGCCGCGGTATTCCCCCTAAAGATATAGAACAGGTTTTTGAAAGATACTATCGAGGTACGAATACAGCCAGTGCACATGGGACTGGTTTAGGAATGGCTATTGCAAGAGATATTATTCTGGCTCATAATGGGAAACTTAATTTGACTAGCGTTGAAAATGAAGGAACCACCATTACTATACTTTTATAATTATTTTTCTTACAGAGAAAGGGCTGTCCTTCACATACAAGACAGCCCTTCTTTCCTATTTTATTTTTTTTGTGCCTTTTTCGGGATTTCCTCAAACTTCACTTCATCATATGACGAAACTTCATCGCCATTTTTCACGTACATTTTTAAGTAGGCATCTTTCCGAAGATTTTTTTGTGCCGTGAATTCAAGTGGTATTGTTTCACCATCAACATTTGTGGCGTCCAGTTTATAAGAATAGGAGGTCATCACTGTTCCATCATCCAGTTTGGTTTCATGCTCTTCCCCATCCTCTGTAATTTGTAAATAATAATTGCTGGCATTCATACGATTGAAGTCAATATTAGTAAGCGCGAAGACCCCTACTACTCCTAGCAAAAACAAAATACCAACTACCATTAGAAATTTTTTCATCTTTATCATCCTTCTGTTTTATTATTTTGTGTGATAATACGATTGTAGGAAGCTACCGTTAAGATATAATACAGCCCGTAGATAACCGTATAAGCAATCATCCAGATCAACACAGGTTTTGCTAGGTCCATCATCAATAAGCCCGAGAAGGCTTTTAAAGCGACTGCACTGTGTAATAACCCCACTGCCAGTGGCACGAAAAAGATTACGAATACTTGTGAGGCAATGGATTTCCGCATTTCTTTTGCGTTAACGCCCATTTTATGAAGCATATTGAATTGTGATTTATCTTCCTCGGCTTCAGTTAGAACTTTAAAGTAAATGATACTGCCTGTTGCAGCTAAAAAAACCAGACCGAGAAAACTTCCGATAAAGAGCAATGAGCCTACACCTTCGATGCTTGTTTGGAAATCTTTAGGGGCGCTAGAAAATAGCGCTTCTTCAGGTATTTGTTTTGCAATTTTTTCAGATAAATCCGTGGAAGCTTGATCCATTCCAATAACACGATAATTTAGGTGTTCCCCTTCTTTTTTCAATGCTTTAAAATGATCATTTGATACAACCACCGTAATGCCTGCTGTTCCGGCATTTAAAACTGTTTGTGTTTTATAGCTTTGGAATGTGATTGCCTTGCTGTTTTTTGTCGTAATGGTCTTGTCCTTGTATTTAGGTGAGAATCTTTTGTCATATCCAATATCTAAAATGACTGCATTGTCATCATTCACAAGCAGTGCTTCCTTGCCTTGTACTTCTGCTAATTCGTTATATGTTTTTTCGTCGATAACCGTGTAAATTCTTTTATCTGTGTCATCGAATGCTGATGCGTTGATTAATTCTTTCGTATTAAATGTGACAGATAGTGCTTCGATATTTTTATCGTACATTGTATCTGGTAATACAGCGGTGACTTGTTGATCGATTTTTTCATCCGTTTGCTGATACATAAAGGTATTCGGATCAACGGTCATAACTTGGTCATTTGCGTTGTAATAAAGACCATAAACCGCACCGCCAGCCGTTACCGTTGTAGCACTTAACACCGCAATTACGGTCAATGTACGTGCATTACCCCGAATGCGATATAGCAGTTGCGAGATCGTCATTAAATGAAGGCCTTTCCATAGCCATTTTTCATTTTTCTTAATCATGGCCAACACAAAGCCTGTCACGCTATGAAACAATAAAAATGTACCGACAATAACTGTTGTCAAAATAGTGAGTGCCGTCATTAAAAAGCCGACTTTTTCCCACACTTTAGAAGTAAAAAGGTCTTGCATCGCCAACCAATAACCAATGACAATCAGGGAAACTCCCAAAATGGCTACAACCATTGATGGCTTCGGAGCCGCTTCCCCTTTTTTCGATGCATGGAAGAGATCAATTAGTTTAAATTGATATATTAAACGATAGCCCTGGAATGATGTCACCAAGAAAATAATAAGAAATACGATAGAGGTGTTTAAAGCTGCAGATCCCGAAAATGTAAATGGTGCTACGACATCATAGCCCATTAAATAAATCAAAATCGTCATGAATCCTTTTGAACAAAGGAATCCTAGTAAAATCCCCACAACTAATGAAACCAAACCTAGCAATAGGTTTTCAAAGAAGAGCATAAAACCAATTTGACGATTACGTACGCCAAGCAATGCATATAATGCCACTTCTTTTTTACGTTTCTTCATAAAGAATGAATTTGAATAGGCAATAAAAATGGCAACGAAGAAAATCAGGATGACTGCTGCACCACTCATTAATGAACCTAATTTTTGTGATGAAGCCGTTTGTTCTGCAATCGTGTCGCTATATTTTAATGTTACAAATGTGAAGTATATGATAATGCTAAAAACCATGGATGCGATATATAAAAAATATTGGGAGAGGTTTCGTGCAATATTTTTTCTCGCTAGACTAAATAACGTCATCTACCTCACCTCCAATTGTTGCAAGGACATCCAAAATCTCTTGGAAGAAAGCTTTACGTGTTTGGCCACGACGATAAATTTCTGTTGAAAGCGTACCATCCTTGATGAAAATAATCCGCCGGCAGAAGCTTGCGGCATATGCATCATGTGTAACCAACATGATGGTGGAATTATTATTTTCATTCAATTCACTTAAGCTTTCCAGCAGGCCTGTCGCCGATTTTGAGTCAAGTGCGCCTGTTGGCTCATCTGCAAGGATCAATGCAGGCTCTGTCACAAGCGCCCTGGCTGCAGCTGTTCTTTGCTTTTGACCACCGGAGATTTGGTATGGATATTTAGCTAGTAAACCTTCAATCCCAAATACTTTAGCAATCCGATTCACTAAAGTAGTAATTTCTTTCGCTGGAATTTTCGCAATCGCCAGTGGCAATAATATATTTTCCTTCACAGTCAATGAATCGAGCAAATTGTAGTCTTGGAAGATAAAACCAAGGTTATCACGCCTGAAATCCGTTAATTCGGCTCCCGTCATATCATGAATGCTCGTATTATTCATATATATTTTCCCTTCTGTTGGCGAGTCAATAGTTGCTAACATATTAAGCAAAGTCGATTTCCCCGCTCCAGAAGGTCCCATGATACCTACAAACTCTCCTTCATGAATGTCAAAAGATATATTTTCTAACGCTGTGTAGGAAGCGCTTGATTTACCATAAGTTTTTTTTATATTTTCTACTTTTAATAATGGTTCCATGTGTTTCACCTCTTCAATATTGTTGATACTTATACTTTACATGCTCATCCTTACAGCATAATTATGCCAACCTTACAGCAAGCTTAAATCTATAAAAAAAAACGCCTTCTATTGAAAAGAAGACATTTTTTAGGAATTTTCATACACTGAATAATTCGAAATTAGAACATGGTTCTTTATCATTTAACTTTGCTTCAATAGCCTGCGTTCGATTACAAAATTCCCAAATGGGATGAATGAAACGATGAAGATCATCGCCATTTTTAAAAAGGACCATTTTGATTTAATGCTCACATAAAGCAGTAATAGCCCAAACACGACAAATAAGAAACCATGAATGCTGCCTAAAATGAATGTTGCTTCCCCAATATCCAATATGTACTTAATGGGCATACCAATAGCAAGCAATAGAACATATGAGATTCCCTCAATTATTGTAATAAACCGAAACCATCCAATAGCTGTAGAAAACATTCGCTCATCCCCTTATTAATTGTACACAAACGACACACAAGCAGACTTCCAGCTTCTTGATCCCAATCCAAAATCTGTTACTCCATCATATTATATTACTGGCAGATCCACTAATAAATAGTTCCAGGATTCGTTTGAACAGCAAAAGCCCAATCCAAGGATTGGGCCTGTTAACAACGTAAGGTTCAAATTTACTTAAAGGGATCTTAAACGCTCAATTCCGAAACCAATTCGCTCCCTCATCCATATGCACGAATGGAATATCCGTATCAATTACACCTTTGATTCGTTCTAAATCAACATCTTCCCCATCGAGCCATTTTGCAAAATCTATTGAAGTCGGCTCCTGGTTCCCTCCCAATGCAATCCAAGCTTTCATCTCCTTAGGTAAATAAGCGGATGTATGAATCGTTCCCGCCCAGCTGCTATATAAATCCGAGAAGACACCTTGGTTGGTATCATTAAACAATCTATAAGCATCGTAAGCAGATGAAAGTTTCCCTTCATGATCTTGTATGATCTCCAATCGGCGTTTCGAGTCGATAAGATGGTTACGATTTTCATTTTTCATGATTTCAAAGTGATTGGTACAGGCATTTGCCCTGCGCACCTCTACATTTCTCGGAGAGGTTTCCACAATATAGGTACTGCCACTTTTATCATAGACGACGTAAGTAAAAGAATGGCGATGCGGGATTTCCTTCAACATTGCGACCGCTTCCTGTACGTTCGCACACGATTCAACAATCAGTCTGCCAATCATGCAGCAAATGAAACCATCTCCTGGGTTCTTGCGATTCATGAAGTTGTAGCCTATCACCAACCCTTTTTCGTTCATTCCATCCATCCGACCAGTCCCTCGCTGACTAGGGCCGATGCTTGAATACCCTTGATCGGTTGGCTGGAATAAGACATAGCGTCCTTCATAGGTCTTTGGGTGGTAATCATAATTGCGAATCAGATAATCATCGCCTGTCATGATGGAGCAGCCCGACCGGACATAATCCAATCGGTATCCTCCGAACTCTTGCAGCACGCGGTCAATTGGCCATTTCAGCGCGTCTTGCAACCCCAGTAATTCTTCCCAAACTCCAGGGGCGAATTGTGTAATCGCCTTCTTGACCTCTTCTTCTTCAACCGTAAACCGAGGCTGCCTAATCTTCCACTGATCTTCACGATTTTTTACCGTTAGTGAATCTTTTAACTCATCCCCTTGCATGTATCCAAACTCATAATGTGTACCCCGAAATTGTATGACATCACTATATATTTGCTTCACGTCTTATCCCTCATTTATAGTAGTTCCTATTCAATTAAGAATACTTGAAGTATTGTTAAAAATAAAGAAGATAAGCTTTAAATTTCATGAAACATCTCCTACAAGATCCACTCATATTTTGTGCCTGGTATATCTAAAAGACTAGAAATTTTATCAATTAGCGATGATAACAGCATTGAATGGCTCACGAATTAAAACTTAATATCCAGGGGGCAAAATGGGGATTAGTAGATATAAAATTAGTTGTTTTTTCGGTTCAGCTTCAAAACCATTTGCATCTGCTATTTTCAGGGGTCAATACACGGCCATGATCAAGTAATTTAATCCTCATGCTTTTAGTAGTTTCAGTGAAATTTATCATCTTAAGCCATTCCTGTACAGGTTTTAGGGATACGAACGTTCCCTTGCCATGCCTTTTTTCCAATATCCCTCCACGAACCAGGATGGAAACAGCTTCCCGTACAGTGCTCCTGCTAACAGAATACATGTCCATGAGTTCCCTTTCACTTGGGATTTTATCCTTATAATAAGCTTCTAAAATCTGATCTTCCAAAATGGTTTTTAATTGAGCGTGTAATGGGATTGGATTTTCAAAGTCTAACTCCATAAAATCCCCTCCAAACAGACGATCTTTTAGTGAACAAAAAGCTCCCTTCATCGTTTGACAAAGGAAGCTTTATTCTATTTCCTGAAAAATAGAAGTAACTGGATTGAAACATGACTTAACTACTTAACTTCAAAAGAATCAACTATGCCAATAATCGCTGCATCGATTGGAGAATTTTTTTCATTCGTCAACTTTTGTGCAGGTAAGCCTTGTGTGATTATAACCGTTTCACCGACACCTGCTCCAATTCGATCCATGGCAATAACAATATTCCCCACTGATTCTTTCAACGAATTTAACGGCTGAACAATCAATAATTTAACATGTTCCATTCCTTTTTCTTTTTGAGTTGTCCAAACACTTCCTATAACTTTTCCTAAAAGCATCTTACACATCCTTTTTAACAAACAGGACATTTAGTTTATTAGCTTTAATCAAATCCTTTGCCAAAGGAGAAATGATGGTCCCCTTTTGAAGGTAAATGGTATCATTCGGGCTATAGGACTTTGCTTCAAACCAGTCAGTCGTAAGTAACTTTTTGGTGTAGGACAAATGATTACCTTTAGAATGATTTTCTTCCAATTGCTCCTGTTTATTTTGGCCATTCACTCCTAGCTCTTTACAAAGTTTTTTAATGATTACATCAGCTAAATCCTTTTGCGGTGATAACGTTATGCCAAGCTCAGTCATTTGCTTTATATACTCATCAAACCGTTTACGATATGGAGCTGTTAAAGAGATGGCTTTTAAACAACTACGATCCGATCGTTTAATTCCTGGTACATCTTCGCCAACTAATATGAATTTTTGCAACAGGCTCGCTGAGAAAATGATTTCTGACTTAATTGATCCTTTTAAACCAGTAGCCACCCTTGCCGCATTATCCAAATCAATTTCAGGAATAATGATTCCATCATACCCCTTTGGGAGCTCCATTGCCGATGGAGCATATTCATCAGCGGCAATCACTTTCCTAGCCCCGCTCGATTCAACCTGTTGCATGCCTATCCATGATGATGTTTCACCATCTAAAAATAAAATATCAAAGTCTATATTTGCATTTTTTAATTTAATAAACTGATCTGTAAATGGCTCATGTGCTGAGCTATCACAAAAGACAAATAAAACTTTTCCGTTATTTTCTTTTTCCCTCTGCACTTTAATAGATTGTAAAACTTCACGTACAACCGATTCTACCATTGAACGAATTTCGATCCTCCTCACCTCCCCTTTCGAGATAGGAATTCCCCATTTTTCCCAACAACTTTTAAATAGTCACCTGTTTTCAAACCTGCTGCATTTCCTTCATCTAGATCAATGTGGAAATCCAGTTTGTATCTCGGAGCTACTCGAACTATAACATCTAAGAAAATTATAGAGCGCTCGCCTATTGATTGAAGAAGTAAACCATCGCCATGCTTAACATCAAAATGTTGAGCATTCTCAGGTGACATATGCACATGACTCTTTGCTATAATCACTCCTTTATGGAGAGCTATACAGCCTTTTGGACCAATTAGAGTCAAGCCTGGCGTATCATCGATTGAACCTGATAACCGTATGGGCGGATGAATTCCCAATTGAAATCCATCCGTTTTAGATATTTCTACTTGAGTATCTTCCCTTACCGGTCCAAGGATTCGGACATTTAGGATCATCCCTTTTGGCCCCAGTAACGTGACTTGTTCCTTTGCAGCAAATTGTCCTGGTTGTGACAATTCTCGTATGGGAGTTAGTTCGTAATTATTTCCAAACAGTATTTCAACATCATGTGATGATAAGTGAATATGCCTATTTGAAACACCCACAGGAATCATTAAATGCATTTCCTTTTCATTTGACGCCAAGGAATGTTTAATATGGTGCTGATTTCCAATGACAATTTTTCTGTCTCTTAAGAAATCAGCCGCCGCAGGAGTTAGTTTATCGTCCCCAATAGGATATGGATTTGGAATCCCGGTTTTCAACATCCGCCTTAATTTGGATTCCGTTATAATTGCCATAAGCTACTGTTTATCCTTCCAACTTCGGAAGAATAAGTTCAATATCTGAATGAGGACGTGGAATGACATGAACGGAAATCAGTTCTCCTATATTTTCAGCTGCTACTGCTCCTGCGTCTACAGATGCTTTAACCGCTCCAACATCCCCCCGCACCATAACTGTTACTAGGCCTCCACCTGCATGTACTTTACCAATTAGTTTTACATTTGCAGCTTTTGACATGGCATCAGCCGCCTCTATTGCACCTACTAATCCTTTTGTCTCGATCATTCCTAATGCTCCCATTTCTACGCTCATTGTTTTTGCCTCCCTATTTATAAGTTATAATTTTAGTTCTTGCAGGACACTTTTCACTATATCCATAACTTCCGATCTTGAAATTGTTTTCTCACTACCTGATTCCTCTTTTCGGGCATGAACATAGTCTGATGATTGTTCATTAGGCATTTCACGAACCCCAAAAGCAATTCGTTTTATATTCAACAAATGCTCTGGACCGATGTTGTCCGATGATACATTGTTTCCATATGTTCCACAACCTAGTGTCATTGATGGTGTAATCCCTGTTGTAGCCCCAATTCCACCAAATGTTGTTCCGGAATTGACTACAACTCGAGATACTCTTTGTTCCAACCCTATCTTTTCAATAATTTGTTTGTTTTCAGAATGAATCCCAAGCGTATGCCCAAGTCCGCCTACCTTAAGCAATTCATTACAAACATGACTAGCTTCTTGCCAATCCTCAACAGTATAATAAGCTAAAATTGGGGATAACTTTTCTACTGAAAAAGGATAAGACTTTCCGATATTCGTTTCTTCTGCAATCAATACCTTAATCCCATCTGAAACGAAAATCCCTGCCATATTGGCTAATGTTTGTGGGGATTTGCCCACTATTCCAGGATTTAACCTCCCGTTGACCATGATGATTTCCTCTATTTTTTTCTTTTCATAATCATCCAGGAAATAAGCCCCTTCATTTTCCAACTCTTTTTTCACTTTTCTTTTTATACTTTTTTCTACAATGATCGCTTGTTCAGATGCACAGATGGTTCCATAATCAAATGTTTTACTTTGCACGATTTGTTTTACGGCTTTTTCTACATTAGCACTTGAATGAATAAAAACTGGAACATTTCCAGGTCCTACCCCAAATGCAGGTTTACCTGAACTGTAAGCAACTTTTACCATATCCGTACCACCAGTAGCTAAAATAAGATCCGTTAACTTATGATTAATTAACTCATGCGCCGAAGCAAAAGTCGGATTTGTAATGCTTGAAATGATTCCTTTTGGTGCATTTGCTTCCTCTGCAGCTTCTTGCAGAATTCTCACCGTTTCATTTGTACACTTTGCTGCAGTTGGATGTGGACTAAAAACGATGGCATTTCTGGACTTTAATGAGATAAGTGCTTTAAAGATGGCTGTTGAAGTAGGGTTAGTGGACGGGACAATCCCCGCTATTACGCCCACCGGTTCAGCTACTTCCCACACTTGTTTTTCTTCATTACGAGAAATGATCCCTACTGTCTTTTTATCTTTCATTGATTCAAATATATCTCTTGCGGAAAATAGATTTTTTGTCCGCTTATCCTCTATCTTTCCATACCCCGTTTCATCAACAGCCATCGCTGCAAGCCTTCCAGCTTCCTTTGCAGCAGCTTGAGCCATACTCTGAACAATTTGATCAACTTGGTCTTGAGTCATATTTTCAATTTTTTGCTGTGCTAACTTTGCTTGTTCAAGAAGCTGTCTTGCTTCTTGAATCGATTCAAGATCTTTATCCAACATCATCATTTATCCCCACCTTTCCCATTCTGAAGTGCATTTACATATTTTATTAATTCCTCTTTTTTCGCAGTTGTAATTTCTTGGGGAGATAGAGGGAAGCCACTTAAAGAATTGGCAAGCTTTCTTAACTCTTGGGTGCTCTTTTTATGAAGTTCTTTTACATTTTCATCACTAGCTATGGTACCTGGCTGTTCAACTCGCTGGATTGCTTTTTCACTTTTGACAGCTTTTTTTTCTTCTTCAAGCTTTGGAAAGAGCATTTTGATAACATGATCATCCGGTCGCGCTATCACACGTGAATAACGGAATATTCCGACTTTTCTAGCCGCTTCTTCTCCTACAATAACAGCCGATTGTACGGAAGAAACATCACCCACTATATAAATAGTAACAATCCCTGCATCTGCACCTTGATAGGTAGTGATTTTTACATCAGCAGCTTTCGAAGCGGCATCAGCAGCAGCAATCATTGCGGGAAAGCCAATAGTTTCGACCAGACCTAATGCGTAGGCATTTTTCACCAATCATTTTCACCTCTCCGCCTCTTTGTTTCCCGATTATAGGAAAACTCCTCATTTTGGTTGAAATAATATTTTATCTTTTGTAAAATGAGCGAACCTTATCTATAGAATTTAATCGCCATTAGCCAGGCGCAAATTAATTTTTGGAATTAATTGATCTAATTCCCCAATACTATCAATAACATAATGAGCACCAGCTTTTTTAAATCTTTCTGCCACTACTTCCAGTTTTTCCGCTAAAGTTTCTGGATCTAGAGCATTCACTTCTTCTTCCTTCAACCCTAATTCACTGCTGCCTCTTAATATGCCCACACTCCAAGAACCCGAGTTAACTCCTTCTTTAATATCGCTCACTGTATCTCCTACTTTGATAAAATGCTTCATAGGATAGACTCCTAAATTCATGGCATTTTGATAAATCATCCACGGAAACGGACGTCCAGCAGGCACATCATCCGGCGTTACTAACATATCTGGAGCGTAGCCCCTTTTTTTCGCTCCTGCTGCAACAACTTCCATCATTTCAGCTGTATATCCAGTGGTAGAACCAATCTTTATTCCTTTTCTTCTCAGACGTTCAACTAATTCAATAGCACCCGGTATTGGATTACAATAGTTAGGGAGTATCGAAAACAGCATAGGTTCAAAATCTGCATATAGAGCATCGACATCTTTATCTTCAGGCAAATTACCATACTTACTTTTCCATAATTCTGCGATTCGGTCCATATCGCACATTTGTCGAATATGATCCCACTTTAAGAGGCCCATTGGTGCTCGTGCTTCCTCATCTAACACTTCTATTCCTCTTTTTCTAAATACCTCTTTGAACACCTCTAGTGGTGCAAAGCAACCATAATCAACAGTTGTTCCTGCCCAGTCAAAAATAACCGCCTCAATTTGGGGAGAATGATTATTCAAAACGCCAACCTCCTTCTTCGACAACATCGTTGGTATTTCTCCTATTTAAGTGAATGGGAGTTTTATTGTCATTATTATTAAAAGATGTGGTTCCTATATCTCCATTTTTCTATCTTTTAAAATTGGCTCTATACGGTAGTTTCTTCTACACTCACATCAACAACTTCAATTTCTTCATGAACATGAATGCCTCTTTTCTTTAGTTCATCAAAAATCATTGTCGGTTCAAATGCATCTTCTGGAATTAACACCCCTGTTTGCTTCACCAAGCCTTTAGCGATAATCTCAGTAGCTATCGCCATTGGGATTCCTACATTTCGAGTATAAGCTCTTAGCTTTTCCCATCCCTCAACGGATCCATCACTAGATGGGTGCGTATGGTATAAAACATGACGCTTTTTAACACCATCTTTTATCCCGACTACTTCAACATGGAGGGAATACCCGTATAACTCAGTTTCTTGTCCTGCCTTTGACTGAAGCAAGTAATCACCAATAATATCCATAAGGCCTATTTCTTTTTCATTCACCACCACTTTAGGGTTTGCAATGATTCCGTAGTCATATAGCGAACGAACTAACTGCATATTTTGTTTAGGCCAAGTACCCCTGACTTCGATTAGTTGTACGCCCTTATATGAAAGCGCTTTAGCTAGTGTGCGTGTTTCAGAATGAGGAATAATATATTGAACGGTTTCACCATACGGCTCAGGCAGTTTGATGTTTCTGGGCCTTGCGAATGGAGCAACTTGCACAAACTCACCTTTTTCAAAAACGATTCTTCCAGGAAGGTCTGGATCGTACTCATAAGTTGTTGTTTCTGTAATTGATTTTGAGAAGGCGATCGGCCTAAAAGACCCGTGGCTTACTCTAATAGATTCAATTTCTTCCAATTGATTGGCAGCGTGCATGGCCATCATTTGAGTTACACCTGGCGTCATCCCAAAACCTGGAACTGCAGTTCTGTTGTTGCTTTTGAAAATTTCTGAAAATTCATCTTCTGCACCAAATCCATTTAAATTGATTCCATGACATCCCGCTTCTGCAATACATGCCGTAGAAATACCATTTAATGTAATGGCAGTGCCATCCATTACTATATCGTAGCCCCTCATCTGCTCAACTGTTTCATCATGATTCATTACATTTACTTTCACGAAGTTCACACGAGGGTCGTTTAGTTCGTTAACTAATTTTTCCCCTAAAGCTTCATTGAAATCACCAATTGTAATTTCATCAAAATCGGAATACTCGACTAGATCAAGAACAGCTTCTCTACAGATTCTTCCGGCTCCACCTAAACAGAATACTTTCATTAGCAACATCCTCTTTTTTAAAAATATTCACTCAATTTGAGTTACTTAAAGTTTACCATATCAATATTGTTTTGTCCTGTTTTTGCTTGTTTTTTATTTGTTTTTATTTGTTTATTTTGTTTTCACTTTGTTCAAATTCTCCCTTTATTTATTTCTTAATGATAAAGAACTTTTCAAGCAGCTTTGTAGAACACCAAAATAAAGGGTAAATAAATAAAAGCCAAGTTCTTTAATCTCAAGAACTGGCTTTCCATTTTATATAACTATTTTAAATTATTATTTTAACCTTCTTGCACATCCGTACCACTTGGTATTCTATGCTCAATTTTTCTCTTTTCTTGTGATTTTGCTTGTCGATGTTCAATGTTGTTACTAATTTTAGTTAAAATAAAAGTAATGAAGACAGACGCACATACAAGTCCATAAAAGCCAGCACCAATTCCAATACCTACACCTCCAGCAAAAAACACCATAGCGGCAGATGTTAACCCTTGTACCCTAAGTCCGTCCTTTAAAATAAGACCAGCCCCTAAAAAACCCAGGCCAGAAACAATTTGTGCAGAAAGCCTCATAGGATCCATTCTAATATTTATATTAGAATGGCTGAAGACGTCAACACTGTAAATCGAAACAAGAGTGATTAGAGTGCAAGAGACAGAAACATAAGTAAATGTTTTTAATCCAGCTGGTTTGTTTTTTGCACTCCTATCCCAACCGATAAACATTCCTAGCAGAGCACTGATTACTAGCCTCAAATACATTTCTAAGTTTTGCAAAATATGCTCTTCGTAAAATACCATAAAATAATCCATTTGCTGATCCCCCTTCATAGGCAAAAAGTTTCCCTATATTACTGAGAGGTTATCTTCTTATTATTTTTCATCTATAGTAGTGTCTGCAACCAACCATTTTACATTGTTTTCTCTCAGTGGTGTTTCCCAATCACTTGGATGTTGTCTGTCGGATATCACCATACTTATATCTTGAAGATCCGCCATTTTATAATGGGTGCGTTTTCCTACCTTGGAATGATCAATTAATAATATAGACTTTTCTGATTGCGCGATTAGTTTCTTTGCTACCATACCTTTTGAAAAGTCATAGCTAGTTATACCACTTTTTATAGAAAGACCATCTGCCGATATAAAAAACTTGTCAATGTAGAGCCCATCCAGCATCTGTAATGTGAAAGGCCCAGATACTCTATGATGAGAAGTGTTAATCTCTCCACCTAACATGATAATTTTTCCTGAAAAAATATTTTGATGGTTTAAATCAATGAGAACAGAGAGGGAATTAATAGAAGTGGTATAAATAGTCAAGTTTTTCTTTTTCCGCAGATTTTTTGCCAATTGCAATGGTGTGCTCCCATCATCAATGGCTATTACATCGTTGTCATTAATAAGATTAACTGCTATTTCTCCGATTCTTCTTTTTTCGTCAGAATGTATGACCTCTCTTTCATCAGTGGAAGGCTCCCCATTAAAAAATGAATTTTCAATAGCCCCACCATAGACTTTTTTCAACTTTTCTTCTTGATGTAATTCATCTAAGTATTTCCGAATGGTTTCAGTCGAAACCTTTAATATGCCTGAAAGATCCTTAACCGTAACTTTTCCGCTAACCTCTAATAATTCAAGAATTTTTCTCTTTCTTTCTTCCCCAGCTAATGACAAGACTTTCACCCCAAAATTAGTATTTCCATCATTGTTTCATAAGTTTGATTAAATTACTATTCTAACCGGGTTTTCCAATAATCGTTAAAAGGTAATCCAATCTATTAAAAAAGTATAAGAAACAATGATGGAAGATACAAGTATTCTAAGGAAGAACCTAGTTATTAAATGCAGGTTTCTGCCAATAGCTGCTTTGCTCAATCGCAAGTAATAATGCTTCCATATCACTTTGATGTACGTTTCCGATGTTACCAATTCTAAACGTATTTAAATTGGTGACTTTTCCTGGATAGATTACAAATCCTTTTTCCTTTAACCTATTGTAAAATTCAGTGAATTTAAATTCCTTATCTTGTGGATAGTAGAAAGGCGTAATAAATGGTGACTGTAATTCATCGGGAAGCAACGGTTTGAAATTAAGCTTTTTCATTCCTTCTACAAGGATCCTTTGGTTATTTCTATATCTTTCTGCTCTTCTCTTTATTCCACCTTCTTCAGCTAATTCTTTTAATGCTTGTGCAAATGCTCGAACTACATGAGTAGGAGAAGTGAATCGCCACTTACCATTATTATTTTCCATAGTTTCCCATTGATCATAAAGATCCAGTGATAGAGACCTTGCGTTTGACTTGCATTTTGCAAACTCTTCAATTTTGACGATGGCAAATCCAAAACCAGGTACACCCTCGATACACTTATTTGCACTACTAATGAGAAAATCAATGTTTAGTGTATCTATATCCATTTCAATGCCACCGAAGCTGCTCATCGCGTCTACAATAAATATCTTGTTATGTTTTTTGACAATTTCACTTACTTTTTCAATAGGGTTTAGCATACCGGTTGTTGTTTCACAATGAACAATAGCAACATGAGTTATATCTTGATCATTCTCCAATGTTTTATTTAACTCATTCAGGTCTGGATGTTTAACCTCCCCACTATCTAATACAATCGTATTAATTCCAAGGATACCCGATATTTTTGCTATCCTATTTCCATATGCTCCGTTGGCTAGCACTAATAATTTTCCACTCTTCGGAATTACAGTTCCAATTACGGATTCCACACTAAAAGTCCCACTACCCTGCATCAAAACAGCTGAGTACTTATCCTTTGAATTAGTTGCTAGTTGTACAATTGACTTCCTGATATCTTGAACAATATTATTATAATCATCATCCCAAGTACACCAATCCTTCATCATTGCTAATTTAACTGTTTCTGTTGTAGTTAATGGACCAGGAGTTAGTAATAAATATGGATTGTTTGTAATATCTTTAACATTCATTGTAATTCCACCTTTTCTAAGTTTTTTACTCTTGTAAATTTCCTACTTGTTTGAATCTATGAATAATCAATTAATAAAAAACAGACTTACTTCAATTCTTAATTATTTCGTCCGCTAAATACGGTTCTATATTGTTTGTAGATGCACTATTTTCACGTTCGCTCATCGTTTTCAGTAAGACTACACAAATTAGTGATAAAACACCAAGTAACATGAGGTAGATTGCAGCAGGAAGCCACGAACCATTAAACTTTGCAATAAGCCAAGTAGCAATTAATGGTGCTGTACCTCCGAAAAGGGCGGCACCTAGTTGATAGCCTACAGAAATTCCTGTATAACGAATTTCTGCTTTAAACATTTCAGAGAATAAAGTGCCCATAACAGAAGTAATGATAGACCAAAGACCATATCCGATCATTACCGCGACGGTTAGCAAAAGTATTGATTTCTTAGAGAGTAAAAGGAAGTATGGTATTGAGAAGATAATTACTCCTAACGTCCCACCTATAAATATACTTTTCCTTCCAATCCGGTCAGATAATTTACCAATAAGAGGAATCATAAAGAGAGAAATTAGTGTTCCAATCGTCACGGCATTTAATACCGGACTTTCCGGCATCTTTAATGTATTAGTTGCGTATGAGACCCCAAAAGTCGCAAACATATAGAAAGGAGCGGTCTCAATGGCTTTTGCACCTGTAATCAAAAGTACTTCTTTCCAATGGTGTTTTAGTGTATCAGCAATCGGAAGTTTAGACACTTTGCCTTCATCTTTTGCCTTTTGGAAATCTGGTGTCTCCTCTAAACCATTCCGTATCCATAAACCGATTAGGACTAGCGCCAAGCTTCCAACGAATGGTATACGCCACCCCCACGAAAGAAAAGCGGCATCTGGCAACAATCTCACCAGGGATATGGTAGCGGTGGCAAGGATCATTCCTACAGCTGCTCCCATCATCGGGATACTTCCTGCAAAACCACGTTTTTCTTTCTCTGTATATTCCACTGCAAGTAGGACTGCTCCTCCCCATTCACCTCCCACAGCGATTCCTTGAATCAACCTTAAAGTTACAAGCAAAAATGGTGCCCAAACCCCAATAGATTGGTAACCAGGTAATAAACCAATGAGGGCCGTACTTACACCCATGATTCCAAGGGTATATACCAATGACTTTTTTCTCCCAATTTTGTCTCCAATGTGGCTAAAAATAATACCTCCAAGTGGACGAAAGAAGTAAGGGATCCCAAAAGATGCTAATGCGATCAGTAAACCTACCGCTGGACTAAAATTCGGGAAGAACAGTTTGTTGAAAACTAATGCAGCCACAGTACCATACAACAAATAATCATAATATTCTATTGAACTACCAATCAAACTTGCAACCAAGGCTTTCCTTTTGGTCTTTTTCGAGTGAACTATTACCGACATAAAAACCCCCCTTTTTTGAAATTCCAAAGATTGAAAGCGTTTTCTAATGTGTAAAATAACATATCACATTTTCTGACAATTGTGAATATTTTTTCTATATTATTTTTTATTTAATTGGCACTGAGGTTTTTTTATGTTGGTTTTTATTTGTTTTCTGAAATATATGTTAAAAACTAAAATTTATAACTTTTTACTTATGAGGGGGATAAAGGAACGTTTATAGCTAGAATACATTTTACCCCAGTTTCCTTTTTGCGGTTGTAGGCCGTGGTCTGTTAAAAGTTTATTGACTGGAACCTATGTAATCCATAGGCAGTCAAGAGCCAATGAATGTTTTTTATAACAGAAAATGAGATTTCATTTAATTTGTACTAAATTAAAAGGAATAATCTTACTTAAAAAGGCTATTTACGAGCCTCAACCCTCTTCGTTCGAGAATGGACGCATGTTAAAAGCGCTGAAGAGCATTTCAGCGCTTTTTTAAATAAATACTTTTCTGGATGAAAACATAGGTAACCATCACTGTGAACTAAAAAACAACTTTCAATTGTTCCAATTCTTTTTTCAATTCTCAAAGTATTAATTTTAGTACTTTGTAACTTTATAAATAAATTCATTATAGCAACATAATAATTAGGTACGAATAAGATTTTTGATTTTTGAGAGATTTAGTGACATTTTGGAAAAACGATAGATTTATGAAGGAGACGGATCATAGAGATGAAATTACCGGCACTCCATTGGATTTATGTTGTATTTATTGAATTGATAATCGGATTTATGGTAAAACGTCGTATAAGACAAGGAATACCCGGTTATAAAATGGATAAAATTTAAATACATAAATAATGAGAATCCAATATAGTACTGGATTCTCAAATAGATTGAATTAGGTAAAATTATTGTAAATGGTTTTGTTGTTGTCCCATTTGGCCATATTGCTGATTGCTCATTTGTTGTTGACCTTGTTGTTGACCTTGTTGCTGACCTTGCTGTTGACCTTGCTGTTGACCCTGTTGACCCTGTTGACCCAATTGGTTAAATTGCTGTTGTGCTTGACCTACTACTTGATTGATTTGGTTAAGCGCTTGATTTGTTTGTGCATATTGAAGACATTGGTTTAAAGATTGGATTGCTTGTTGAATGGACTGTTGTAATTGTTGATCAGTTTGTTGCAGTTGGTTTTGTGCTTGGCTAGCAAATTGCTGGATTTGTTCCATTAATTGATTTTGTTGTTGATTTTGCTGTTGATTTTGTTGTCCTGTTTGTTGCCCTGAATTTTGCCCGCTATTTGATAGTGAATTTTGAAGGTGATTCAATTGAGTTCTAAAATCACTTAACTCTTGAGCAATTTCAATATCCACCGTTTTTTTAACTTCTGATTCAATCTTTTTTTTAGTATTATTATCCACAAAAAATCCCTCCGTATTGAAAATTAACCCTTAAAAAAAGGCCCTTTATTAAATTGTTCAATACATGTGGTAAATATCCATAAAGATTTAAAAACCTTATCAAAGGCCATTACCAATCCAGCATTTCAGTGTAATTGCATTACAAATAAAAAGAGGCCTCTGAAGGATTACCACATTTGGGTAGTACAATAATATAAATGTCGCATTTATAATCCATCCTCTTTATTATGCAGCAAACATTTTAGTGAAAGTAGCCTTATCTGCAGTTATCTTTTTAGACCTCTGGAATTTATATCACCCCGACTAGGCAGCTATCCCGAAGACCGAATCAAATATTCCAGGTGCAACCTTAGTCTTAGCCCCATTTTCCATCCACATCAAGCTTTTTTTGGACTGCTTATTAAGTACTGTTTTAGAGCTTTAATAAGTACCGATTTTGTTTTACTACCATTAAATCCATTACGTAACAAGACCTGATTTATAACGATTTTTACGTTTTTTTGAGGTGGACCTGACTGTGTCATCTCCCCTGTTCGAAGGTTTGGTATCCTCTTTATTATCAGATTGCACAAGGAAAAATACTCTGGCCAAATAATCAGGTTGAGGTTGCTTTCTGAACTAAGTATTTACATCATAAGTGAAAATAAAAGTAGATAAGCCTTTAAATTCATGAAACAACTCACCCCGCCATACCTCCCTCATAATCTGTAACTAGGCATATTATGAGGGGTGACGGATCATGGAGATGGAATTAACGGCACTCCATTGGATTTATGTTGTATTTATTGCATTGATAATTGGGTTTATGGTAAAACGTCGTGATACTACCCTCATCTGTATAATTGGAATTTTTCTTTTGGCTTTAGTGGCAACAGGCAGTTTAGCCTCATCCATAAGCGGGATATTCAACAGCTTCATTTTTGCAATCACGGAATTAATGCCCACGATATTAATCATTTCAATCATAGTCGCCATGAGCACGGTTTTAACGAAGTCCGGCATTAACGATGTCATGATTGCACCATTTGCGAAATTCATTAAAAATCCTACACTTGCCTTTTGGATTATCGGGATCGTCATGATGTTCATATCCTGTTTTTTCTGGCCCTCACCGGCCGTTGCCTTACTTGGGGCGGTCCTGCTTCCCGTTGCATTACGTGCTGGTTTACCTGCGTTAGGCGTAGCGATGGCGATGAACCTTTTTGGCCATGGAATAGCATTATCAGGGGATTTCATCATTCAAGCTGCACCTAAACTAACGGCGGATGCCGCTTCCATACCAGTCGGTGATGTCATCGCTGCAAGCATTCCTCTTGTCATAACAATGGGGGGCGTCACCACCATCTCTGCCTTTATCCTTTTAAAGCGGGATATGAAACTTGGAAGAATCAAGGCGGCGGATAATGAAGGGATCGTCCAAGATCAAACATTCAGTGAAGATCTGCTCACACTGGCACAAAAGAAGTTTTTTGCCGTCTTCATTCCGATTGCTTTTCTGTTAGATGTTGTGGCATTGTCGATTTTGAAGCTGCAAGGCGGTGATGCCACGGCGTTGGTTGGCGGTACAGCCGTTTTCATTTTGCTGATTTTATCCCTTGTCGCTCATAAACAACAAGGACTTGAAAAATCAACGGCCTATTTGATTCAGGGTTTTCAATTTGGCTTCAAAGTATTCGGACCCGTCATTCCAATCGCTGCATTCTTCTATTTAGGTGATTCTGGCTTCAATCAGATTATCGGTGCCTATTTACCAAAAACTTCTCTCGGCATCGTTAATGATCTCGGTGCTGCCTTAGCGGCTTCCGTTCCTTTAACGAAAGAAATAGCCGCCGTCACATTAACGGGCATCGGTGCCATCACCGGCTTGGATGGATCGGGCTTCTCAGGCATTTCTTTAGCGGGATCGGTTGCCAAACTATTTGGAACGGCAATCGGAAGCGGAACCGCCACATTGACCGCCCTTGGGCAAATAACCGCGATTTGGGTTGGCGGAGGCACCCTGATTCCATGGGCATTGATCCCAGCCGCTGCAATTTGTAACGTCAGTCCTTTTGAACTTGCACGCCGGAACCTGCTGCCGGTAACCATTGGTTTAGTAGTCACTACAATAGTCGCGATGTTTATCATTTAGCTTAATGTACTCCTGTGTTCCTAAACAGGGTAGATTGATTTTAAATAATTCTAAATCGATCGACATAGCGGATTGATTTATCGATAAATTACGATATCTTACTTGAAGGGTTAGTTTATAAAATGAGGGGCTATCAATATGAAACAAAAAAATCGCATACCCCTGCTAAGCTTAAAAATGCTTGATAAGCGGAAAAGCTTATGCTCAAAATGGATATGCAACTGCATCTATCGAAGACGTATCAACCTACTCTGACAGTTGTAAAGGAAACAAATATTTTCAGTTTATAAGCAATTTTCTCCCCCTCTTTCTATTGCTGGTTATTGCTTTCACAACCTTGCTTGTTTATAAAAAACGAAATCCCCTGCATGAATGAAACAGGGGATTTCGTTTTTTAGGTGGCAAGTCTAATATTAGGATTATCGGACAATACCCCCTAAATGAATAGGGTATAATCTTGGCAAACATATTAGCCTGATAATGCTGAAATACACCGAATTGAATATCATATTAAAAAAAATCATTCACTATGTTCCTTTAAAAATTGAATGGTTTTCCCAAAAGTTTGTTCAGCATGCGGGATGGTAAAATCAAATTGGTATTCATGACCTAAGTCCGTATTTGTTCCATCAAATAGAACACTTTCTATTTCCACTCCTTGTTTTTCAAGAACGTCTATAAGTTCTGCTGATTGTGGTGCTAGTGGATCCGCATCTCCAACTGTCAAAAAGGTCGGAGGGTAATATGGTGTTATATGTTTAACTGTAGACATCTCATTCAGTCTAGAGAAAGCTTTATAATCCTTTTTCCCTGTATATGCCCAAAACACCGAGTCGATCCCCTTCTTTATCACCGGAGAAGACTGAGTACCCATTTCGTCCATGTTATAAATCCCACAATATAAAAGTGCACCTTTTAACTGTGCTTTATCAATTGAAGGTTGAATATCCATTGACTTTGCCAGTGCTTCATTCGTTATTAACGCAACGGTTTGACTAGCGATTTGCGCACCAGCTGAGTCCCCCCCGATAAATAGAGTATCCATATCACCACCGTATTTAGCGATATTCTCCTGTAAAAACTTGAGGGCTTGGTTGGCTTGCAGAATTGGACCGGGATATTTTTGTCCTGGTGCAATCGCATAGTTTATATTGGCCACGACATATCCTTCATTGGCTAATGCCATACCATATTCTTTTGTTTGTTCCTTACTGCCTGATACAAAAGCACCTCCGTGTATCCACATGATAACGGGGAGTGGTTTATTCATATTTTTGGGATAATAAATATCTAAAATACTATTATCCATTCCATGCTTATCATAAGTTAAATCTTTTTCGACATGGACCTGTCCTTTAATTATTTCCATGTTTTTAGGAGATGCAAAAGAATCTGCTTCGAAAAGCTGCTTGATCATAAAGGTATTAAGTACCGGTGTGAATTTCCCTATTATTAATACAAGGATAATTGGAATGATCATGATAGAGATGGGAATCATCCATCGTTTTTTCTTATAAAATTTGGTCGTTGTTCTCAATTGCGTCAACCCTTCTTTATTTATTAAACATGAAAATCTGGATAGAGATCCATACTTCCAAAAAAAAATTTGAAACATTTGTTTCGCTTCATGTTCTTTATTTCAAATATAAATTTTTTGTACCGTTATGAGTCAATGTGTAATCATATCCCTTAACATACTGGCTGAGACTTTAGCTGCTCCAATTTGAGCCTTACATGATAATATACATGATTTTAATAAATAGTAACCAGCTTAAATCAAAGTTCCATTATAGCTTAGGTAGAAAAAAAGGACCCAAAAGTGACTGAAATCATTTCATCTTTAAAATCTGGATATAATCCATAATTCTAAAGTCATGATCCGAACACTTTTGGGTAATCTGAGTTCCCAAACACTTGCATATACCTAAATCAGAATTTCACAACGACTTCTTAGTAAATACTCTTGAATGATTTTTAATACAATATCTTGGTTTTGCTTTAAATAGAAATTATCTCCCTTTAAAATATGCAATCCTTCAATCACTCCATGATTAGCACATTTCCTCCCAAACTTATTCGTTATTGAATTTCTTTTTTGTAATCCATATGTTCGTTACTAATATCGTTAACACCGTCAACGCAAGTGCCGCTAATGCACCCCAAATCGCCTGTGTATTAACTGTGCCTAAAATCAGTACTTCCATGGCATGTTTACTCATGCTTGCTGGATTCACATTGTCTATAACCGGACTTAAACCAACAATGATTCTGCAGCCGAGGAGAAATACTATCGAAATTAATGCAATAATACCCTGACTATTAAAAATGGTACTGATCATCGTCGTGAATGAAACGATAAATAGAATCCACAGCAGATAGAATAACAAAGCTATTATTAAATCCACAAACTCAACACTCGTAAACAAAAAAACTACATACAGATATGAAACCAAGTATCCTAATGCCACACTGCAGGCAACAAATAGATAGTTGGAAATGATTTTTCCACTTATATAAGATACAACCGTCACGGGCCTTGTAAGAATGAAAGCCAGCATACCATTTGCTTTATCAGATTGTACGACTCCCATCAAGGAAACGATGATGATCATGACCCCCAGCTGATCAAATTGGGACCCTAATGTACTTGCAAGAACTTCGCCGCCTTTTTGGGCAGCCATGCTTGGATCAATCGTGATTCCTTGGCCCCCACCCAGTGCCTCTAATATTGAAGGTAAATAATAGCTTACAACTGGTTGAGTTATTCCTAAAAATAAAAATACAAGCGGCAGCCAAAGTACTTTAAATTCACGTACCATCTGAACAAATTCCTTTTTCGCTAAAACGGTAAAATTATTCATTTTTCCACCACCAATTTTAAGAATATCTCTTCCAATGTATCGTTATCTATTTCGAACCTTACAAGATCAACATTATGCTCAAGAGCACTCGCGAGTAACATGTTTTTGTTTGACTCAATATTTTCCACTTCTATCTTCAATTTATTTCCCATTACCTCTACACTTTTTACAAAGTTCAAGCTTTTAACGTTTTCAATCCATTTTTGACTTTTAGAGGTTATATCGACATTAATTTTATTTCCGCTATTCCTGTTTAATAATTCTGACATTGTTGTATCTTCGATTTTTTTACCACTCTTTATAATGACAAACCTCTTGCATATTTCTTCTGCATCGCTTAATATATGTGTCGATATTAAAATTGTCGTATCTTTCTTTATTTCTTTTATTATATTTAACACTTCTCTCCGGCCGATTGGATCTAATGCCGAAACTGGTTCATCCATGACAATCAATGCTGGTTTATGTAACAACGCTTGTGCAATTCCAAGCCTCTGTTTCATTCCGCCTGAAAAGGTTCTTACCTTTGAATTCTCTTCCCCGCTTAACCCTACTTTCGACATGATTTCTGGAATACTCCGTGTTAATTCTTCCTTCTTTATTCCTGATAGCTCCCCCATAAAAGTAAGGGTTTCTTTAGCAGTCATCCATTGAAAAAAGTTTGGGTATTGCGGTAAGTAGCCTATTTCCTTTTTCATTTTTGAAATTTTCTTACCATCAAGCAATACTTCTCCCATACTTGGATCTATAATATCTGCAATCACTTTTATCAGTGTCGATTTACCAGCCCCATTTGGCCCTATCAATCCAACACATTCCCCTGATTGCAGTTCCATTGAAAAATTATTGACCGCTGTTTTTTCTTTGAATTTTTTTGTAACATTTCTAATTTCTAATTTCATATCCTGTCACTGTCCTTTCTGCCAATAACGAAGTACAGAATTGGACCAATAGTATTTGCAAAAATAATGATGAGTGTCCACAATAAAACATTTTTCCTAGTCTTTCGATTTCTGTATAAATCAATCAATGCTATAAGGACTAAAATCAATCCAATAGCAATCACCGGTAAAATAATCGGCAGAATAGACATAAAATCAATATCTTTCAATTCGTTCCATCCATAATGCAATTGCATACCAACCACTCCTATAATTTAAAATAACTCCAAATAAGGTGTTATCATTATCAATAATGATAACACCTTATTTGGAGTATTGCACCAATTTTTCTTTTATAAATATTGTTTTAGTTTTTATTGTTATTTATAATGATAATATTATCATTATAAATAACAATAAAAATATAATGATATTTTTTACGCTTTTTCGCGTAAATCCTCTATGCTTTATTGCATGAAAAGATTAGCTTTTCACAATTGAAAATATTTAATAATGGCTTTTTATTTACTTCGAAAAAATATTTCGGTTCCAGATGTGTCATTTTCGTAAATGAAAAATGCAATATATGACGAAATAAACTTATTATTCATGACCTATAAGAAAAGAGAAGTGCTGAAACATCAAAATTGATTAACACTATCCAGTTATTAATTAAGGAGAATACGATGATTAATAAAGCTGAAATTTTAATGCACCCTGTAAGAATAAAGATTTCCCAAGCTTTAATGAGAAACAGGGAAAATGGTTTAACACCATTAGAAATGTTAAAAATCATTAAAGATGTACCACAAGCAACGTTATATAGACATATACAGGTTTTGTTGGATTCGGGGGTCATTCGCATTGTAAAAGAGAAAAAAGTGAGATCCGTTTCCGAAAAATACTATGTTTTAAATGAAGAAGAAGCGCGACTTAGCGGGGAAGAATGGAAAAAATCTTCAAATGAGAAAAAGCTGAACTTTTTGTCTTATTATCAATTATCCCTTATGACTCAATATCAGAACTATCTTACTAAATTAGAAGAAAGAGACTGCTCAGAAGATGGGTCAACCTTTTCACTTTTAGAACTAAAGCTTGATGATGAAAGTTTTATTAACTTTCAAAATGAATTGAACGATTTAATGTTAAAATACTACAATTCTACGAATCAAAGTGCTAAACAAGACTCTCCTATACGAACCATCGGGGTTACAATCATTCCAGAATCATAAACAAATGAAAAAAGGCTGTTCCAAAACCATGGTACCATGAATCATAAATAATATAGAAAAAAACGTTAAAAACATATCTATATATTCACAAGCAATGAGGTTCCATTCTCCTTTTTGGAACAGCCCCTTCATAATGGAAGAAACTCCAATAAAAAAAGTTTATCGCCAAGTTTTTATTATCTGCTTGGAGGATTATCAAAGTGAATATACCCGATGTCAGCTGCAAGAGGATCACTCATCAACTATCAAATTTTCCCCAAAGCTTCTTTAATACTGCCGTATACTTCGTCCCAAAGTTGTTTATCTTCAGAAAAAGCCATTGTTATCTTTTTAAAAACTTCTTTTTGTTCTGCCTCAAAACGTTCATCATCCTTAGCAGGCAGGTCAGATCTCAACTCCATTACGTACTCTTGTACCTTTGGTGCACGAGGTCCCCAAACAGCTTTTTCTTCACCATTCCTATCAATGAATATAAAAATGGGTATCGAACGCGCTGTTCCATTCGTTAAGTATTGATCCATCAGTTCAAGATTTTGATCTCGTAAAACCATGCGAGTTTCAATATTTGCCGCTTCAGATATATTCAGCAATATAGGAATATTCATCATCGCGTCCCCGCACCAGTCTTCAGTAATGACAATGGCTCGAAGTTCCTTCGTCTTTAACTCATCAAAAAAACCTTGGTCCTCTGCAGAAATGGAAAAAACCTCCTGAATCGATTGTAAGTTTTCTTTATGGACTTTCATCGAAGATACAAATTCTTTAGCAGGAATCCCCTTTTCAAACCATTCATTCAGTGTCGTCATACTATTTCTCCTAACTATTTTTAATTTAAAAGTACCATAAACCACCTATTATTTCATGGTTTCCATACTGAAAATTAAAATGACAAATTGGTAAATTAAAAACCATGTTTTTCTTTCCCGTGTAAAGGGAAAACTCTAAATACAATCAATAGCTTGGTAACTACCTATTTTTATATTCATTAAAACATTGTTTTTTAGTTTAGGAGATGAAATTTTGTGGAAGGTTTTCTTTTTGCGCTACTACCTGCTTTGACATGGGGGAGCTTAGTGCTTGTTTCCGAAAAACTCGGAGGCAACTCTTATAATCAAACGCTTGGCATTACAATCGGTTCATTACTGTTCGCCATCATGATGTCTTTCATCAATCCGCCGGAATGGAGCAGTCTAGTCTGGATTGTCGGCATCATTTCCGGGATAGGTTGGGCATTCGGGCAGTTATTTCAATTCAATAGCGTCAAGGAAATCGGGGTATCGAAAACCGTTCCAATCTCAACAGGACTGCAAATTCTAGGAAATGCATTTTTTGCGGTTATCATTTTCAGGGAATGGAATGACAGGATGACAGTCATCATCGGCATTGTTGCAATAATCTGTTTAATTACAGGTGTCTTGCTGACAAGCTATGGCGACGGTGAAAACAAAAAAGAAGGAAGCTTGAAAAAAGGGATTTTTTATCTTGCCATTTCAACGGTGGGTTATGTTACATATGTCATCGTTGTCAGATGGAATGAAGTTGACGGATGGTCAGCGATCCTGCCGCAAGCAATTGGCATGTTCCTAGCAGCCCTGCTGCTTTCCATCAAGTATAAGCCGTTTAATAAGTATGCTGGAAGAAATATTCTAACCGGAATGATGTGGGCAGTTGGAAATATCGGTCTCCTGCTCGCTAATCCAAAAGTGGGCGTAGCCATCGCTTTCTCATTTTCCCAAATGGGAATCGTCATATCCACTTTAGGCGGCATCTTTCTTTTAGGAGAGAAAAAATCCAAAAAGGAAATGGCTTTCGTCATCATTGGATGTGCACTCGTAATTGCCGGCGGAATCATGATCGGCTATACAAAAGAATAATTAGAGGAGCGATAATCATGTATGAAGATTTAGAAAAAAAAGTAGTCGTGATCACTGGTGCGGCAAAAGGGATAGGTAAAGCCATGGCCGAAAGGTTCGGTAAAGAAAAAGCACATGTAGTATTGAGTTATCACACTGAAAATGGCGACCATAAGGAAATCACCAAAACGATTGAAGCAGCAGGCGGAAAAGCCGCAGCCATTCAAGGTGACATTTCTAAGGAAGCTGATGTAAAGAAATTACTTTCATTTGCTATCGACACTTTCGGTACCATCGACATCATGATCAACAATGCAGGCATTGAAAATGAAGTCCCGAGCGAAAGGCTAACGCTTGAGGATTGGCAGAAAGTCATCGATGTAAACCTTACGGGGATGTTCCTCGCAAGCAGGGAAGCTATCAGTTATATGCTCGATCATGATATCAAGGGCAATATCATTAATATGTCTTCCGTTCATGACCGGATTCCATGGCCTCACTTTGTCCATTATGCAGCAAGTAAGGGCGGAGTGAAGATGATGACAGAAACCCTTGCACTTGAATATGCTCCTAAAGGGATACGCATAAATAACATTTCCCCCGGCGCAATCGACACACCCATTAATGCCGAGAAGTTCAATGACCCAAAAGCTAAACAAGAAGTAATCGACCTGATACCGATGGGATATATCGGTAAGCCTGAACAGATTGCCGCTTGTGCTGCCTGGCTAGCCTCAGCTGAATCAAGCTACGTAACGGGCATGACCTTATATGCTGATGGCGGAATGACCAATTATCCAGGATTTCAAGCAGGAAAAGGCTGATTTTGGTGCATCCAAAGGGAATTTCGAAAAGCTTTTTCAACCCCACTTTTTTAATGGCGGTATGCTTTGAGGGAATCTAAACGTATTGTATGGATCATAGGTCGTTTTCACTTCTCGAAGCCGTTTGAAATTTTCTCCATAGTACGCAGTTGGCCAATCTTTAATGAGGGCATCCGGCCAATTCACATAGTCACCAGTAGTATACGGAGACAAGGCGTACTTAAGTTCCTTGATCCAATGAATGTTTTGCCGCTCTTCTTCTGGATTAGTCCATGTAGCCAAATACTCCTGAGCGATTAAAGCATTCCGATAATAAAATGCCGTTTCCTTTGGTTCCGTACGGCCTGCCGCTCCTCCAAGGGATTGATGCCAAATGGCTGCATTTTCATTCGGGGCGTTTTCCAGAAAATGCTTCATCGTCAAGATTGCTCTCTTAGGAAAAGTTTTTTCAATGAAAGAACCTGACTTCTTACGATGGGCCGGTTGACTTCCACTCGGATCATCAAAGAATCGTACAGCTTCAATGTACGGGACTTCCTTAATCATGACATTTGTTGGTGAACCAGTTTTCGTCAAAGGTTTTAGAATCTGCTTTAACCTATATGACGTTCCAACAAATTCACCTTGAGCGATAATTTGGTTTACTTCCTTTGCCTTGAATTCAATTTCAGAAGTTAGACATTCATCAGCTTGAGGGGCCCAATCCTGCCAGGCATTAAACACCGCTTCGAAATCTTTCCACCCCCATGTGACGGAGAAAATTGATATCCTTGATACAGGGTATACCCTGAAAGTAAGAGAAGTGACTATGCCAAAGTTTCCCCCTCCACCCCCGCGACATGCCCAAAATAAATCACTATTAATTTTCCTATTTGCTTTAATGAGTTTGGCGCCCCTCTTTCCACACGCCCTTACCATTTCTATTTCAACCAGATTGTCACAAGTAAGTCCAAAACGCCTCGTTAACATACCTATACCACCACCAAGCGTAAGACCTACAAGACCAACACCGCTTTCGGTCCCAGCCGGAATCGTCGTGCCATACTTCCATAGCTTATTATATACTTGCCCTAACTCAGCTCCGGCTTCAATTTTTGCGATCATTTTTTCACGATTGACCTTAATCTTGTACATTTCACTAATATCAATGACTAGACCGCCATTCACTAATGAAAAGTTTTCATAACTATGCCTGCCGCTCCTAACCCGGAAAGGTGTATGATTTTCCCTGGCCCATTTCAGTGAATTCAACACATCATTGGTATTTTGACAAAACACAACGACCTTTGGGAATTTAGGAAAACTTAAGTTATTATTTACCCTGGCATGCTCATACTCGGCATCATTAGGTCTAACAATACGCCCGGTAAGCTTTGTTCTCTCCAAAATATAAACCCCTTTCTCAGATGATGTAGAGAATTATATATACTATGAAAACCTTTAGGAAGAGACACATGCTATAGGTGGAAGTGATTTCAATTAATCTAATTCATATTTTCACCTCAACCTTCGCACTAAAAAGTAGAATATAGTTTTTTACTTAACTCGCAAGTTTTCATTTTTCACTTGTGACTTTTCATGTTTTACTTGTGAATTCCAGCAAAGACTAAAAAAATCCCTAAAACAAAAAACCGTTCCAATCGCCAGCACTTTTTAATAAATAAAAAACATGGTCATAAAATAACCATGTTTTCTTTATACTCATATAGCTGTGTCTACACAAAAAAATATTTATTTCTATAAATCAAGTGCTTGCCCAGGGGCGCGGCTTATACTCTAAATGCTCCCCCATGGGCCAGTTACATAAATAAGATTATTTTAAATTCCACCTTCAGTATTCTTTTGAATTTGAAAAAATTAGGTGAATCAAGGTTCAAAAAACAAACATTTGTTTTTTAGAACATATGCTAAAACATTAGCCTATATGTGCAAAATAAACCGTTCATTTTTTACAAATTATATCTCAACAACATTTACATAGAATTTATGCACCAGTTAGGAAAATCTTATTTTCTAACAAAGGAAATACTTGAAATACTCCAGGCCTTTATTGAGAATTTCCCCTGCAATAACTGTTCTTTCCTCAAAAAAAGTCATGCACAAGTTGGGAAAAATGCCTGAGGGATGAAGATTTCTCTTTATCTCTCTTTGTTTTGTCCACAATTTATGCACGACTTTAATTAGTGTCAATTATATTTAAACTTATGGGAAACACACTCGACATAGCTAGAGTGATGAATGTAGATTAAACAAGATGATCTCCCAAAATCCTTATTATAGAAAAACTCGTATTACTCTCATCTTTTTATCGAATGGCACGTGAATTCTTAACTGGAAACCTCATCATCGGATTTAACATCCAATGGTATTCGTTTATCCATTTTCAGCATGTAATAACTTACTACGACCAATGCTAGGAAAACGATCCCGACAACCAAGGAAATCCTAGTACTGGGATTGATCCACATACCCACAAGCACCATCAGTAAAAAGGCAATTGTCGCATAGTTACTGTAAGGGGCCAACGGCATTTTGAACGGATGTTTTTCCATTTCAGCAGCATTTACCTTTCTGAATTTAAGCTCACTGATAAGTATGACAAACCATGGAATCATTCCGGGTAAAACACTCGCACTGTACACATAAAGGAATAATTCCGGCGGTGCAAGGTAATTCAGGACAACCCCAATGCCCAATCCTAATAGTACAGCGATCGTACAATATGCCGGCACTCCACTTTTAGAAACTTTTGCAAAGATTTTCGGAGCTTGGCCATTCAATGCAAGTGTATAAAGCATACGCCCTGCACTGAAGATCCCACTGTTGCATCCGGACATTGCCGCAGTGATTACGACAAAGTTAATGATGCCTGCCGCTGCTGTGATACCGACTTTAGCAAAGGTTGAAACGAATGGGCTTCCGATGTCATCTAGTTTATCCCAAGGATAAACCGTCACGATGACGAATATAGCTCCAATATAGAAAATTAAAATGCGCCATATGATTGTTTGGATCGCTTTTGTTACGGTCTTCGTTGGATTTTTCGCTTCTCCGGCCGTGATGCCGATAAGCTCAACGCCTTGATAGGAAGACACGACAAGGGAAAGCGCAAAGAAGAATCCTGTCCAGCCTCCCGTAAAGAAGCCGCCATTTGCCCAAAGATTCGATAATCCAATTGCATCTCCGCCATTCCCTATTCCAAAGAAAATAAGGCCAAGGCCGGCAATAATCATCAATATGATCGTTATTATTTTTATAAGTGCAAACCAAAATTCAAATTCCCCGAAAGATTTTACGGAAATGAGGTTGGCTGCCCCCAAGATGATCATGGCGACCACACCTGGAATCCAAGCTGGTAACTCCGGGAACCAATACTTCATATACATTCCAACGGCGATGATTTCGGACATCCCTACGATTACCCATTGAAACCAATTGCTCCAAGCAGTCATATAACCTGCCAAAGGATGTATATAGCTGCTAGCAAAGGAAGCAAAAGAACCCGTTGTCGGTTCTAAATATAGCATCTCCCCCATGGAACGCATAATGAAAAATATAAATATACCTGCGATGGCATAAGCAAGCATTACAGAAGGCCCTGTCCATTTAATCGTGCTCGCCGATCCCATGAATAACCCGACACCGATGGTTCCGCCCAAAGCTATCATCTGAATGTGACGTGCCTCCAGCCCTCTCTTTAATTCCTTGTTTGACATGATTAACTCCCCTAGATGCAATATTAGCAGCAATGCTCTTCCATCCTTACCGCCAATCGACTCTCTATTAATTATTGTGGTTTGAAATGACTTATCGTAATCATATAAATAACACTTTAATTTTGTTTTCTTATCTTATAATAGTAAATACTCCTTAAAAATACAAATGTATTTTTCAAGAAAACAGTTGTTAAATATATCTTGGCGATTTTTAAAATACCTTTATAAAAAAGTGAATCAGTATTTTATAATAGTGATTACAAAAAAAAAGAATAGAAAACAATCACTTCTGCTTTGAGCCCATTCAAAGTCCTTTCAAGTGAACGTTAAAAAGATTAGAACATTTCAATGTGTTATAAACCTCATAAGACCTGGCTAACTTTTAAAAAAATTTGTTGACCTTCCGAAAAATAGATGATAGAATTCCAATATTATTTTATAAGTATAATGAATGTTTCATAAGTGGAAGATCACCACAGACAGACATTTTTACACAACCGCATACAAGCAAGCGATGAATGCTATGGATGACACTATAGCAGGAGCAGCTTCTGGAGAGACTGTACAAGATGCAGCGCCGAAGGATTCACAATCTCAGGCAAAAGGACAGAAGAGTAACGAATGATAAATTGTTATTCTGAACCCTTTAAGAGATTGGTATTATCCAATCTCTTTTTTTATTGTCCACTTTGTGATTGGACTGAAACAACACTCGTGAAAACCATTGGAAAATGCAAGCTGGGTGAAAAAATCACGTCCCTCTCCAAGACCATGCAGGTTTGAAATCATTCACTACCAAGACTATAAAAGACGGGGGCGTACGAATTGGCTAAACAGGAATTAAAAAGAGATTTAAAAAATCGTCATGTACAACTTATTGCAATAGGAGGAACCATTGGTACCGGCTTATTTTTAGGATCCGGGAAAGCCATACAATTGGCAGGTCCATCCATCATCTTCTCCTATCTAATAATTGGAATTGCCTTGTTTTTTGTGATGAGGGCCCTAGGCGAATTGCTCTTATCCAATGCAGGGTATACGTCATTCACTGAATTCGCAACCGAATATGTCGGCCCATGGGCTGGCTTTGTGACTGGTTGGACATATTGGTTCTGTTGGATCATGACCGCAATGGCCGATATTATAGCTGTCGGTGTCTATATACAATACTGGTTCGATATCCCTCAATGGATTCCGGCTCTAATATGCCTTGTCATTCTGTTAGGTTTGAACCTATTGACCGTTAAGTTATTTGGCGAATTGGAATTCTGGTTTGCCATCATTAAAGTAATCACGATCATCGCCTTGATATTCGTAGGGATCATTCTTTTGGTCATCGGCTTCAATACCAATACCGGAACGGTTTCCCTAACGAACCTATGGACTCATGGAGGCATGTTCCCCAATGGCATTTCCGGATTCCTGCTGTCTTTACAGTTGGTCGTCTTCTCCTTTGTAGGTGTCGAATTGGTCGGGGTTTCAGCTGCAGAAACGGCAAACCCAAGAAAGAACATTCCGTCTGCCATCAATAAAATCCCTGTCCGGATTTTACTTTTCTATGTTGGTGCCATATTCGTCATTCTCTGCGTCAACCCTTGGACACAACTGGATGCCACGAGCAGCCCATTTGTAGAAGTCTTTGCGCTAATCGGCATTCCTGTCGCTGCAGGTATCATCAATTTCGTCGTTTTGACATCAGCTGCTTCTGCATGCAACAGCGGTTTATTTTCAACAAGCCGAATACTCTATACGTTAAGCAGGAATGGAGAAGCCCCTGCTAAACTGGAAAAATTAAATCAACAGGCTGTTCCAAGCAATGCCTTATTAACATCAACAATCGTTGTATCACTAGGAGCATTGTTAAGCAAACTGATACCGGAACAGGCATTTACCGTTGTGACAACCATCAGTGCCATCTGTTTCATATGGGTATGGAGCATCATCTTGATCTCCCATATCAAATATTCGAAAACACGGCCGGACCTAAGAGCCGAATCAACTTTCAGGGCTCCTTTTACACCCTTTATCAATTACGCCATTTTAGGATTATTCCTGTTCATCCTTATCGTTATGCTATTCGCTGAGGCTACACGGCTATCACTGCTCATGACGCCAATCTGGTTCATGGTCTTGGTGATACTATATAATTATCAGAAAAAAAGATAACAAAGGGATAAAGCCTTGAACTCTATAAGAATTCAAGGCTTTATCTTTTATCAGTCGGCGCTGTTGCTAAAAATATATCAAGTAACTGCATTAAATTTCATATAAAATAGTGTAAGCTTATATTTATAATCGGTCCTTTATCAAAGAAGGCACATCCGTAGTATGAATTTTCCATCCCAGTTTGGTTCACCCATCCATCAGTGGCACTGAAGTAAAACCCCCATTGTTGGACGTTTCACTTTATTTAAAACGGAGGGGTTTGTTTAATGAAGATTATATATATCCTTACTCTAGTTCCTTTTATAGGCATACTAGGATTTCTACCTTTTGTTAATAGAATAGAACCTTATGTATTAGGGATGCCTTTCAATATGTTCTGGATGGCTATGTGGGTAGTCCTCACCTCTGCCATCTTGGGCATCATGTATAAGCTGGATCCCCGGAATCGGGAAGGTGACCAGGAATGAATATTTCCCTCTTAATCATTTTAGCCTTTTTACTGCTATCGATATTTTTAGGCATTCGTTCTTCAAAAGGAAAAGATATGAACTTGGAACAATGGACGGTGGGCGGACGCGGTTTTGGTGCAATATTCGTCTTTCTGCTGATGGCTGGGGAAATCTATACGACCTTCTCCTTCCTTGGTGGCAGCGGCTGGGCTTATGGCAAGGGCGCACCCGCTCTATATGTTCTTATTTACATTACTTTGTCTTACGTATTATCCTATTGGCTCCTTCCGGAAATATGGAAATATGCCAAAGAAAATAAACTGATGTCCCAATCCGATTTTTTTGTAAGCAAATATAAGAGTCCCAGGTTAGGAATTTTGGCTGCGCTCGTCGGTGTAGTGTCGATGATTCCAGTGATCGTCGTGCAGTTGAAAGGACTGGGGATCATTGTCTCAGAGGCATCTTATGGTGCAATCTCAATGTCTGCGGCGGTTTGGATGGGGGCGATCGGCCTTACCATTTATGTAATGATTTCTGGTATACACGGTTCAGTTTGGACAGCAGTCATTAAAGATATCATGATGATCGCCATTATAGGATTCTTAGGAATTTATCTGCCCATTCATTACTTTGGTGGATTTCAGCCGATGTTCGAAGCAATTGATGCGGCCAAGCCTGGCTTTCTAAAGTTCCCTGAGCAGGGACTTAGCGTATCATGGTTCATCTCCACGGTAATATTGCTCGTATTCGGTTTCTATATGTGGCCCCAAGTTTTCAGCGCTGTTTATTCAGCTCGCAGCGGGAAGGTATTTCGAAAAAATGCCATCATCAGCCCTTTATATACGCTCATGCTGTTATTCGTATTTTTTGTAGGGTTTACAGCTATATTGAAAGTGCCTGGACTCGTTGGGGCAGATGCAGACCTCTCATTGCTGCGCCTTTCGATCGAGACCTTTGACCCATGGTTTATAGGTATAATCGGCGGAGCTGGGTTGCTGACCGCATTGGTGCCGGGATCCATGCTTTTGATGAGCGTCGCTACACTGCTCGCTAAAAACGTCTATAAGGAATTTGCACCTACAGTATCAGATCGCCACGTTGTAAGATTGGCAAAAATCCTTGTCCCAATCATTGCCCTTATAGCCGTCTACTTCACCTTAAACGGCGGCGAAACGATGTCAGCATTAATTCTCATGGGATACAGTCTCATCACACAGCTGTTCCCGTCCCTTCTATTTAGTCTGAAGAAGAAGAATCCGATCAATAAATATGGCGCAATCGCCGGCATCATCGCCGGATTGGCCATCGTAATCTGCATTACACTCAGTCATTCAACAATAGGGACCCTGTTTCCATCCTTGCCACAAGCAGCGAAAGATTTGAATGTAGGAATCATCGCCTTGGCAATCAATTTCATTGTGATGATAACGGTAAGTCTTGCCCTCAAGAATCATGCGGTTCAGTTGGAACCAAAATCCGTTAACGATATATGAAGAACTCATTGATGCTGATTGTTGGATTAAGAAACATTGGAAGAACATCGAAAGGGCTCAGTCAAAAGACTGAGCCTTTCTTATAATCGACTTCCAAAGTCATAATGTCCTTTTTCTTATGAGTGATTATAGAAAGTTAATAGCGGACAAAAATTAACTAATAAATACAACGAAAAAATACTCTTTTCAGGAGGTTCGGCCTTTTACTTGGGATTTGGAGCAAATACTCGTGAATTCCACGCTTTTACTCGTGAGTTTAGAGCAAATACTCGTGAATTCCACGCTTTTACTCGTGAGCTTGGAGCAAATACTCGTGAATTCCACGCTTTTACTCGTGAGTTTGGAGCAAATACTTGTGAATTCCACGCTTTTACTCGTGAGTTTGGAGCAAATACTCGTGAATTCCATGCCCGTTAAAATTCATTCCCTTTTTTCCCGTACCTTCAGTAATCCACTAAAGCCTTCCTTCCAACATTCAATGTTTTAACCCTTTCCTTATATTCCTGCAACTCTTGTTCCAGTTTTTGTTTTCTATTTACAATCATCCTCGAAACCTCTTTCGGGCTGGGCCCGCCTTGAATGCTTCTAATTTCCACAAAGTACTCAGGAGAGATTATTCTTTTCCATTCATCTTCTGCTATATTCACTGAAACGAATTCATTGATAATCTTGTTAACGTCTTGGGTGTCCCAATCATATAGCTCTTTCCCTTCACTTATCGATCGTTTTGCAATATGACTCGCTATGGAATGGGCTTTTCTAAATGATATCTCGTAATCTCTTGATAGGGTATCAGCTAATTCAGTAACCGTTATACTGGATTTCGCGGCCATTTTCTTTGTATGTTCTTCATTTACTTTTAAAGTTGATATGACTGCATACATTAGTTTCATGACACGGCCTGCATTCGAAAAAGCCCGATATAAATGCGGCTGTAAATCATCCTCCGTATCGACGATATCACCAAATGGTGTGTTGTGGATCATATTCATTGCAGCAAGTGCATCACCATACGCACTGCTTGCAATCGAACGGGAATGTTCAACTGATACTGGGTTTCTTTTTTGCGGCATGATGCTGCTAACTTGAACATAAGGATCTGCCACATGAAATGTACCAAACTCCCTTGTCACATGCTGCAAGAAATCTTGAATCCACCTTCCGGCATTAACCATGCACGTCATAATGGCAGTTGCGGTTTCCAATAAATAATCGGCCCCGCCTATCGAATCATAAGAATTTTCAACAACCGCCTCAAACCCAAGCAGTTCAGCGGTACGGTTACGGCTGATTGGAAAACCAGTAGTGGTTAACGCAGCCGCGCCCAGAGGGGATTGGTTCACCGTTTCATAGGCTGCCCATAACCGTCCAATATCCCTTTGAAGAACATCATAAATGGCTAAAAAGTAATGGCCTAAAGTAGTCGGCTGAGCCGGTTGGGTATGCGTGTAAGCAGTAATATAGGTTTCTGTATGTTTTTCAGCCTGCACCAAAAATGCCTCGCTCAATTGGTTTGCATACCCGATCAATTGGAGAAGATGACCTCTTATAACAAGCCGATACATCGCAACTCCCATATCATTACGGCTGCGGCCGATATGAATCTTTCCTGCAAGCTCATGACCGATTTCCTCGCCAATCTTTGCCTCCATCATGAAAAATAAGTCCTCGAATTGAGGTTGATAGGTCAGGAGAGTGAGATCTGTTTGAGCCACTTTCCGAATCCCCTCCAGCATCGTTTTCGCTTCTTCTTCTTTAATGATCTTTTGTTCCGAAAGCATGATCACGTGTGCGCGATGAATATCGAACATCACATGAAATAAGTAATCTCTTTGATCATTAAAAACAGGCATTAGAAGCTCTTCTGCATATGTTTTTCCGGGAAAAACACTGCCTTCATTTTTGATAAATTCTTCAAGCTTACTCATCTTTGAACCTCCGATTTATAAAGCTTTTTCCGCTTTGATTCCAAAAAACTTGTTCGAAATAAAAAGAACGATAACAATCAGCGTGATTTGAATCATCCCATAGGCAGCTGCCTGCCCCATATTGAACATCCGAAGCTGATTCATGATTTCAATAGATATGGGTCTGTTTGAAATCGTGTACAACAGGACTGAGGTTGGGAATTCGCCTACAGACTCTATAAAGGCTAATAATGTCCCTGATAAAACACCAGGCAAAATAATCGGTAAAATGACCTTTCTGAAGGTATAAAACCACTTTGCCCCCAAGTTTCTTGCTGCTTCCTCAATTGAGTCATCAAGCTGCTCCAGAACGGCGTTAGTTGAGCGGACAACAAGTGGAATATGTCTGATGAAATAGGCAAGGGGCAAAATCCAAAATGTTCCTACTAATATTTGACCGAAAGAAAAAACACTAGGTTCATTAAATGCGAATATCAAGTTCATCCCAATAACCGTTGCAGGCAAGGCCCACGGAATCATGACTAGGATATCAATAAAGCTTTTCCCAACGAATTTCCGTTTGACAAGAACATAGGACGCGATGACCCCAAACACCAAATTTGCAAGTGTGGCAATAACAGCCATTAGTAAACTATTTCGTAAAGGTTTAAAGATATTGGGGTCTTCAAACAACAGTCGGTAATTTTCCGCATTAAATACTGTCGGATACGTTTGAAACGTCCAGGTTCCATCCGGCACAAGTGAGAGCAATAGAATCGTAAAGTGCGGTAAAAGCAGAATAAGTACGCCGATGATACCCGTTACGACCATCACCCACTTCATAAATGGATTTTTCACTTCACTCCTGTGTGCCCCAATCCCTTTCGAAGCCATGCGGTAATCTTTCCTATTCTGATACCAACGCATGAATAATAGAAATGAAATTGAAACAATGGATAGAATCACGGATTGAGTAGCAGCAATTTCCATATCACCATTAATTTTCGAAAAATAAATTTGCAAGCTCAACACCCTGTACCCACCAGCTAATAGAAACGGGGCGCTGAAAGAAGCCATTGATATCATGAAAACAAGTAAAGAAGCGGCAACAATGGCAGGTGTCAATAATGGAAATGTCACCCTCCAAAATACCTTGAATTTATTCGCTCCTAAGTTATATGCAGCTTCTTCCAGGGACGGATCAATTTTATTGATTGCAGCGGAGACGGTCATATAAAAATATACATACATCGTATAGGCATGCACGATCAGGATTCCAGATACCCCGCCAATTTTAAATGGAACTTTATCGAGACCGAACATATCCTTGATAGCATTTGGAATTAATCCCGATTCTCCATATAAAAACATAAAGGCCATAACCCCCACCAATGATGGAAGAACAATCGGCAAAATCGCTGCTGATGAAAAGAAGCTTCTGCCTGGAAAGTCGTAACGGTTAAAAATGAATGCGAGCGGAATGCCAATCAAGGCACTGACCAATACACTCAATATGGATATATAAACAGAATTCCATAGAGCCTCTAAGTTCGTTTTTGATTCCTGTACGAAGAAGTCCTGATAATTCCCCAGGGATGTCGATCCGTCTTTTTGCAAACTTTCTATAAAGGTTCTCAATGATGGGTAGAGAACATAAGCCACGAGCACTAATACAACTGGTATTAGGAGCCAAATCGTCAATCTGGTATCACGGTTTTTAATCATGGAGCTTCACCGCTTATAACAGGGATAAGACGCAGCTGTTTCCCTGGAAGTTGGACATATACTTCCTTCCCTTGATAAAAGTATCCAAATTCATGAGTATTAAATACATCCACCCTTAATAAAACGTTTTGAACATCCACCATGACATTTACTACAGATCCAAAGAATTGGACGGAATTGATTTTACCTTTAAAGATATTCATTCCCTCTTCGGCCACATCCAGAATCCTGATTGCTTCAGGACGAATCGAAACAGCAAGGTCATTATCAGTCTGCAGAATAGAAATTCCTTCCCTAACTTGATTTTGTACATTGAATTTAATCGGTTGTTCACTGTTTTTTAGGGCTACCACTATATTATCTTGTTGAACTTTTTCGACTTGAACGGGCAATAGATTAATCTCACCAATAAAACTCGCCACGAAATCATTGGCCGGCTGATTATAAATTTCTGCCGGCGTCCCGACCTGGTGGCATACACCATAATTGAACACAGCGATCCGATCACTCATGGACAATGCCTCAGTTTGATCATGTGTGACATAAATGGTGGTAATCTTATAATCACGCTGCAGCCTTAAGATTTCTACCCTCATTTCATCACGAAGCTTGGCATCCAAATTGCTTAATGGTTCATCCAGCAGCAATATTTCCGGTTCAATAACCAGTGCCCTGGCAAGGGCAACACGCTGCTGCTGTCCTCCGCTTAACTGGCTCACTTGACGATTCGAGTAGCTTTCCAGCCTGACTTTGCGAAGTGCATCCAGCACTTTCCCCTTTAAATCGCTTGTAGAAACTTTTCTCACACGCAAACCAAATGCAACATTTTCAAAAACAGTCATGTGGGGAAAGAGGGCATAGTTTTGAAAAACCATGCCTGTATTCCTTTTCTCCGGAGGTACACGCGTCATATCTTTTTTGCCGAATCGGACGACACCTTTTGTTGGATAATAAAAACCGGCAACCATCCGAAGCGTCGTCGTTTTACCGCAGCCACTTGGACCAAGAAAGGTAAAAAACTCGCCTTCTTTGATTTCTAGATTTAAATGGTCAACAGCTATCGTTTTCCCGAAGGCTTTTTGGACATTCTCTATTTTTATTGACGCCATCCAACGACACTTCCTTATTCTTTAATTTCTTTATCCCCACTTTTTATATTTTCGTCCCAATATTTCATCCACTCGTCACCTTTTTCTTGGAATGCATTCCAATCAATATCCATCGCTTTAATTTCTGTATCCGTGATCCATTCAGGTAAATCCTTCACATCACTTCTGGTCGGAATCCTGTAAAATTCTTCCGCCAAAGTCTTTGCGGCTTCTGGTGAATTCACAAACTCATAAAACGCTTCAGCCGCTTTGGGATGTTTGGCACCTTCAACGATGGCAATTCCTTCTGTCAATACTGGCGTTCCGCTTTCAGGAATGACGAACTCAAACGGATAATTTTTATTTTCTCTCAGCATGACAACATCCGGCATTGCCCAAACGGAAAGCGAGGCCTCTCCTTTTGCCACCTTGTTATACATCATTTCCGGGTTGGCTGAATATTCCTTTGTGTTTTTGTCCAGCTTCTTTAACCAGTCATATCCTTCTTGGGGATCATTTGTATCCTTATACGTACGATAGATCATCGAAGAAAAAATTGTCCTCATCGTTCCGGAGGCTAACGGATAGCGGATGATGATTTCGTCTTTCCACTTCGGATCAAGCAACTCATCCCAATCTTTCGGTACTTCGGCTTTGGATAGTTCCTTGCTGTTATACATGATGACTTCCGGTGTCTGGCTCGTTCCCGTCCAATACCATTCCGGATCGCGGAATCCTTCATCAAGACTATCGGAATAGGTAGGCTTAAAAGCAGCTAGCAGCCCCTCATCCTTTGCTTGATTGAAGTTTGTGGAAGGTGCTCCCCACCAAACGTCTGCCTGCGGATTATTTTTCTCTGAGCGAACACGGTCAAGGATTTCCTGAGACCCCATGTCAAGCCACTCAACATCAATGTCATATTTATCTTCGAACTGCTTTTCGAATTTTGATAAGATATCTTTGCCATGTGGTGAATAAACGACGATTTTATCTTCCAACTCACCTTTTTCTCCCTTGGCACCGCCAGCATCCGAATTCGTTTTCGTATCTGTACCGTTACATCCTGAAATCAATAGTGCTGCCGATAAAGTCAGTACTGAAACAAGCGACTTTTTCCTATTTTTCATTAATAATCCCCCTCATCACGAAAATTCAAAATGCCATCATGTTCCCTTAAGAATAGGGAAACCGCTCCTAATACTCCTGCGTTTTCTCCCAGTTGTGAAATTTTCATTTCTACTAAACTTGGAAGATATCGATCAACGATCTCACGAATTCTAGGAAAAATGTATTCAGATGAATTTAATACACCACCTCCTAAAATGATCACATCTGGATTTAGCAAACTAGCAGCATTGACAATTCCGCAGGCTAAATGTTCGATTGCTTCATTAATGACGGCCATAGCTGTCATGTCCCCTCTTTTCGCGGATAAAAAAGCATCTTCCCCTGTCAGCTCGGAAGACTTGGCCTGTTCAAATAAAGAATGATGAGGATCTTTGAGTACAGCTCTGGTAAAATTACCGCCAATCGATTTTCCTCCTGCGACACTTTCCAAATAACCGTATCTATGGAAAATCGGCTTGAATTCACGCTTCATATCCTCTTTATCAGTCACCATATATCCCATCTCCCCAGCTGCACTGGAAGCCCCTCTGTATAACTGGTTATTCAAGATAATGCCGCTTCCTATACCAGTTCCAACCGCAATGAACAGCAAATTCCGCTTATTTTGTGCATTACCCAGCCACTGTTCACCGAGGGCCGCCGCGTTTACATCATTGTCGAGAAAAATAGGGAAATCAAAATACCGTTTCGCTTCGGCTATAAACGGGTATTGAACCCAGCCTAAACTCGGTGCCTCTATGACTAATCCGCTTGCCGTTTGCGTTATACCAGGAATCCCAACCCCCATCCCTAATATCCTGTCTTTCACAATCTGATTCTTTGCAATTAACCGGTCCGTTTCAATCGCCATTTGTTTAAGAAGACCTGATTGCAAATATGTGTTTGTTGAAAAACTAGTTTCAGCCAGGATTTTTCCACTTAAATCACATAAAACGATTTTCACTTTCGTCCCGCCAATATCGGTCCCAATGATATAGGCAGCCTTCTCATTGAAAAAGAGCTGGATAGGCCTCCTCCCACCTTGAGAAGAGGACTCTCCTATCCCTTTCTCAAATACCCATTTCTCCTGTATAAGTTCATCCACAGCCAAAGAAACAGTCGGTTTACTCAACTGAAGCTTAACGGCGATTTCCGCTCTTGAAATGGGTGAACATTCTTGAATGCATTGAATGATTCTTTTTTTATTTACGTATTTTTGATGACTGGGTGTTCTTTTAAAACTCATCACATCACGGCCTTACATCATTTAGTTAGTAATTCTTCCTAATTAAGTAAAAATATAACTTAAAAGAATTTAGCACACAAGCTATTTTTTATAATTTTTAAAATATTCCCACTTTAATAGTTACTTCGCATCATTTACATTTATAACCATTAATGATATTTATTAGATATGTTTTTTTCGCCTGGTTGGTTAGAAAATATTACTAACCTACATTAATTTCTTCACAAGAGTTTAGGTATTTTAGTTGAAGGAGGTTAAAAGAAAAATGAAAAAAGCTCTGGTATCTTTACTTTCTCTTTTGTTAGTTCTTGCATCATTGCCGCTCGGAGGCAGCGCTGCAAATATGGAGAAAGCCAACGTTGAGTTATGGAATGCAGTCAAGCCACTCGAGACGACCGTGACATTCTTAAACAGCGGTGCACATCCAGATGATGAACGAAGTGACTTTCTCGCTTATCTATCGAGAGGATTAGGTGTGAAGACATCCAGCCTGATTGCAAATCGGGGTGAAGGGGGACAAAATGAAATTGGGGATGAGCTGGACAATGCTCTTGGAATCATCCGTTCAAGGGAAATGATAGAAGCTGCAAAAATCACTGGGGTGAAGGCGTATCATCTAAGTGAAACAACCTCTGATCCCATTTATGATTTCGGCTTCTCTAAAACACCAGGAGAAACATTAGAAAAATGGGGAGAGGAACTCACATATGAACGGCTTATCCGCTTTATTCGAACGTACCAGCCTGATATATTGATGCCTTCCTTCCAAAATGATGATACCCAGCATGGACATCATCGAACAATGACAATCTTAAGTGAACGCGCCTTTAAGGATTCCGCTGATCCAACTGTTTTTCCTCAACAATTGAAACAAGGTCTATCTGTATGGCAAGTGAAAAAGTTATATTTACCTGTTTCCTCGGCAGATCAAGCAACCACTTCGATAGAAATCGGTAAATATGATCCAATATACGGTATGACTTACCCACAGCTTGGAGAACAATCCCGCTATCTGCATAAAAGCCAAGGCATGGGTTCTGATATCCCTGCAGCACCCCGTCAGGTCCATCTAGATTTGAAACAAAGTGCCGTTGATACAAAAAAACAGTCGGACCTTTTTGCAGGTGTACCTTATAATTTTACAGAATGGGCTGAAAAACTCCCTTACTCAGCTTCAAAATTAAAGGGTGAATTGAAATATTTACAACGAAATTTGGACGCCGTTATTGCGGCTTATCCAAATGATGAACGTGTTTTTTCAACATCCCAAACAGCTCTATCCAATGTTCGTTCAATTATTGCACAAGTCAAAAAAACAAATCTAAGCCCTTCCATTAGGAACGACTTGCTCCATAAGCTCTCATTAAAAGAAGATCAATTGCAAAACGTCAGTTATGTCTCTTCAGGACTCGAGGTTCAAGCTAAAGCTGCTTCAATGATTCTTACGAAAGGCCAAAATACGAACGTAACCGTAACCATGAAGAATAATGGGAAACAAACATTGAAAAAAGTCGCGGCTGCATTGAACGTGCCTAAAGGATGGAAGGTTAAAACAAAATCTAAAGATATCAATCTAAAACCAAATGAATCAGCAAAAATAACCTACAAGGTTAAAGTCCCAGAAGATGCAGCTTATTACCATGCTTATGATGAATCAACAATTACAACCAATATTTCTTATAAATACGGCAGCACCAAAACTGCCATAAAAGAATTGGATGGAACGATAGCTGTCCTTCCTGACGTTGGCCTTACCCTATCTCCTGAAGATATTGTGGTAAATACAGCAGATGTAAAAGAAGAAATACCAGTGACCGTAACCTTGAAAAATTATACAGAGGGAAAAACATCAGCAAAGGTCGCTTTGAAAATACCTAAAAATTGGGAAGTGCATCCTAAAAAAGCCACCGTATCATTTAATGAAAAATCAGAAGAAAAACAAGTGAAGTTCACCCTCACACCACCGAAGACAATTCAAAATGGGGAATATCAGGTTAAGGCAGTTGCCACTGTCAATGGAGAAACTTTTGATTCAACCATTCAGGAAATTTCCTATGACCATATCGGAACATTCTATTACCAATACCCAGCAGCCATCAACACCGTTGCATTTGAGCTTTTGATGCCGGCTTCATTAAAAGTGGGTTACATTGAAAGTGGATTTGATAAAGTGGCAGATTACTTAAGCAATGCAGGACTTAACATTACAAAGTTAACCGCAGCTGATTTAGCGGAAGGTGATTTGAGCCAATACGACACGATCGTTACAGGCATCCGTGCCTATCTATCCAGGGAAGATTTAAAGGTAAATAACGCTCGCTTACTTGAATATGTGGAAAAAGGCGGCCATCTCGTCGTTCAATACCATAAACCTGGTGATGGATGGGATGCCCTGAAAACTGCCCCATATCCACTTACCCTCGGGAATCCTTCCATTCGCTGGCGGGTAACAGATGAAAATGCCGCGGTAAACGTGTTGAAACCAGAATCAACGCTTTTTAACTATCCAAATAAAATAACATCGGACGACTGGAACAATTGGGTTCAAGAAAGAGGATTGTACTTCCCAATGAAATGGGATGAACGATTTGAAACGTTCATTTCCATGGCTGATCCAAATGAAGCACCATTTGATGGCGGAATCCTCATGGCAAAATACGGGAAAGGCACCTACCTTTACACAAACCTTGTCCTATACAGGCAAATTCAAGGCCAGGTTCCAGGCGGATATCGAATCATGACGAACCTGATTAGTTATGGTACCCAGTAAATAGGTAAGAAACCTATGCAAGTGTTGACTGCATAGGTTTCTTTCTCATATTGATGTTTGCCCGATTGAAGCTTTACAAGCTTTCCGATTGGATACTCAACTATTAAACCATACACTCCCCAAATCCTTAAAACAAGGCCACTTATTAATCCAATAATCACTCTTACTCTTTTATTAATTTCAAAGACCTCCAACCGTAAGTCCACTAAATAATAACTACTACAACCTCCTTCAAAAAATACCAGCTTTTTAAAGTAACATGCCGTTTAGCTCCATAATATAAAGGCTCTTCTGCAACCCCTTGCGTATTTCTTGGATGTGAAAAGGCATTTTCTAAGGGGGAATCACCTCTTTGGTTCGTGTTCCACTAAAGCACTATATTACTTCAAGTAATATTATTCATTGTGGTATTTTCACTTTAAAGGATTTAAACTCGACTGACTGTAAAGAATCTCCTTTAAAATCTAACTCTTTTGATTCACCATTTTCATCAAATTCCACTCCTCCTCCATCTGTCGGAAGCGCTAAATAAGGAGTGATTGTCAATTCTTGTACTTTTGAATCAATTGGATCAAACTTCTTATTACTCTTAAACACCATGCTATCTTTTAAACGGTTCCCGGTTACTCCACCAGAATGACTTATAATTTCATTTCCATCTTGATCAACCATCAGGAATTCTATATCGCCTGCCCGACTTAGTTCAAAATCCGTTCCTTCTTCAGAACTTTCATAAGATACGCTGATACCCGTTTCACTTAAAGATAATTCTGTAACAGTAATATTAATACCATCAACATTTTCAGAATGTTGAATAGGGATTTTATTAATATCTGTAATTTGTTTTATTGGAGTTGAGAAATACCAAGTTTCTCCGTTCTTTCCATGCAAAATTAAACCTAGGTCAAAAGCATTTGGCATATCTTCGGTTACAGTTATATCTTGAATTGCAGTCCGAATTGTTGGGGATTGAATATTTTCTCCGTATCCACCTGAAGAACCATTAGGTATTTTATTATTAATTGTAAAATCCATACCAGCCCCAAAATACAATTCTTCAAGTTCTTTTTCTGATTCTATTTTAAGACCAATCGTAATTTCATTTTGATCATATAAAATTTCATCAAGCGTAACGGATATGCCATTGATTGTTTGTGTCTCACCAATTTTACTTGTTAAACCCTTTTTTTGAGCTTGTTGTAACCCAATTAGATTAGAATCACCGAAAACAGAGCCAATAATAGGTATTTGAGACAAACTACTTGCTAAAGCTGGAGAATAGTAAGATGAGCCAACCAATATTCCAAAAACGGCTGCCACACTACCTAAAGCATATAATATCTTTCGTTTTCCATTTTTAACTTTATAACTATGCGTACTATTCATCTTGTTACTAATTTGTTCTTCAGCCTGAACAATACCTGCTTGAATAGCTGAACGTACTTGTTCTTTCGGGAAATCGTTTAACTGATTATGTGACTTTTCCATTTAATTTATAACTCCTTTCTAAATCAATCTTTAGCCTTTTCTTAGCTCTGCGTAAATAAGTTTTTATCGTCCCAACTGGTTTTTCCATGATCTCTGAAATCTCCTGAATTGGAAGGTCATGATAGTAAAATAAGATGATTGATGTTTGATAAGATGAATTAAGTTTGGATAATGCCTCATTCAAATGAAAAGATTCTATCTCGTTATCTTGCTTGTGATCTAATCTCTTTAACAGTTCATTTTCCTCATAAGGGATGATTTGTTCTCGCTTTTTTAATAACTTGTAGCACTCACGTATAAGAATTCTAAATAGCCAAGTTGAAAAATACTCTGGATTTTTTAATTCACCTATTGAAAGAAACGCTTTGCATGATGTTTCTTGGATGGCATCTAAAGCATCTTCTTTTTTTCCAACATAAGAAAGAGCTTTATAATATAGCATTTTTTCTTCTAAAAATAGCAATTCTTCGAAAGCAGTAACGTCCCCATTAATAGCTCTTTTCACAGTATGTATATCATGCTTCACTGTGGAATCCCTCCCTTCATTAATTAGAGTCATAAGGACATACAGAAAGTTTCAACTTCCTCATTTTTTCTAATTTATTTTCGATTCAATTACTTATAAAGTGAAATTTATATAGTTTTACAGTCAGACAAAGATACAGTTGAATAAGAACAGCACCGTAAACGACCGTTTTTGGTTTTGACAAATGAACTTCTTTAAAAATCTGTTACTTTATGTGTTAATCTGAACTTTTTTAAGTACTATTTGCACATGAAAGATCAACTGTAGGGATTGATCAAAAGATCCTCCTGAACCCCCATATTTAACGTAAATAAAAAGAATCCACTTTGAAAAAAGATGTTCAAATGGATTCCTTTCTAGCAGTATACAGTTTTTATAAAATTGATTATTTTTAGTGACCCTAAATGAACTAAAGCACCCGTTATTGAAGAAGGGTATCTTTCTCTATTTTGAAAGTATGATTTTATAAATTATCATACATGAGAACAGAAGATAAATCGCACATTCAAATCCTATTTTTATAAACAAAAAATAAGCCGCGATTTCTCGTAGCTTATCTTCTGAGGATTATTGTTGGAATTTCAGTGAATTCTCACCGAACATTTTTTTAACGTAGTTTTCCTCTTGTAAAAAGCCTTTCTTCCCTAATTTATCGCCTTCATATTTACCGTAAGGCTCGGATAGGAAACTTACTAGGCTTTCTGCATCTTTATCAACTTGGTCAAAATTACCTTCGGCCCATTTATCTAACATTTTTTCATATCCGTCAGTTTTAGTAAGACGACTGATTTCAATAGAGTCTAATTGATTTTTTAAGTATTGGATGTTGCCTTTAGTCATTTGAGCTCTATTAATAGAATAAGGATCAACACCTCTAGGAGCATCCAATTTTCCACCGAAATTAACTTTTTGAAGTGTCATTACTATCATTCTAGCGATAACATCTTCTTCGTTGTTAACTTTACCGATTTCTTTTTTAGCTTTTTGAAGTTCTTCACTGCTAAGTTTGTAATCAACTTCTGCAGTTTGAGTATTTTCAGCATCTGCTACAATTTTGCCGTTGGGTTCATCTTGAGCTTCTGCGATAGGGCTGTTATAAGATAGAGAAGCGTAAGTTCCAAAAGCTAATAATGCTGCGCCAAGTGTTCCATACATAATTTTCTTTTTCATAATAAATTCCTCCAGATTGTACCTTGATTATTCATGCTTCATTTTAATTATTTCCTATTATGGGCAAAGTTCACATTTACTATCATAACAGATACCTTAACTATTATCCTTGAATTGTTATTGTTCCATTTCCCAAGGGTTTTGATGACTCTTCTTTAGCTCACAGTACGAATACACTACGCTTCTTATACAAACCTGCCCTTTAGTTCAATAGGAAAACACTGTTAGTTAAAGAACGTTTATTTCTTATCTCTAATTTCTTCTAAAATTCCTATTACATGATTGTTTTGTTTTTTAATCTTTTTTCAATAATACTTGAAGAAAAAAATACAATAAGTATAAGAGCTATTCCAACAAATAATTCCATATTTCTCTTCCGATGAATTCAGTTTATGTTTAAGAGTATAACTTCTACTAACCTATATTTTCCAGAGGCATTATGCAACTATCCTGCCCCGTTAGTGCCATATCGAGTAGGGGGAAAATAAGTTTATTTTCGCCCCTCTCACAACACCGTACGTACGGTTCGCGTATACGGCGTTTCAATTTATATCACAGTGTGTACTTTTAGATAATGTTCTAAAGCAGAGGGGACTCCCCTCTGCTTTAGTCTTTTGTTTGAGATTGCTCTTTGGACGACTTTGGATGCTCCTATGAATCGGTAACCTTTTCGACAGTAGGTTAATCCTTTCGCTTCTTCCTCCGGAATTCCTAGTTGAATAAGCGATTTAATTTGTTTCTTCGCTACTTTCCATTGTTTCCATATGATGACCCTAATTCTAGAGCGAAGCTTTGTGTCTATTCGTTCCGTCGTTTTTTTCATGTTTGCCACTCTGAAGTAGTTTACCCATCCAACTATTACTTGGTTCAATTTCAATATTCGGTAGTCTAGTGGAACATTCCAATTTCGCTTTGTCAGTTGTCGAAGTTTCCTTTGAAACTTCTGTACAGAACTTGGATGAGGTTTCACTTTGTAGTTGTTGTTATTAGTGTCGTAATAATACCCAAATCCTAAGAATTTTAACTCTTTTGGACGTGAGATTTTACTCTTTACTACATTGACTTTCAGGCCTAATTTCTCTTCTATAAATCTCACGATTGTGCTCATTACTCGGTTCGCTGCCTTTTCACTTTTCACAAAGATAAGGGCATCATCAGCGTACCTCACGAACCTTAGTCCTCTTTTCTCCAG